>JANMOR010000749.1:0-1971 GCA_031369435.1 Chitinophagaceae bacterium | reverse complement strand
TTTCTGTTGTGCCAAACCAATATCCTGTGTCATGTAAACAGAAGTGCCATCTTTCCGCTGTACAATTTTTTCATCCAGTCCATCAGCTGTTAAATCAATCCAAACACTTCCATCTTCTTTTTGCACAAATACATTTTTTTCTAACCCTTCCTGTACTGTTTTTTTCCCAAGCAAATAAGTGTTGCTTTCGTAATAGATTTTATCAAAATCACTACCGATGCGTTGATAAGTTTCATCAAAGCCGGCATACACCCAACTGTTCATTTTTTTCCACAACTGCATAACCTCCGGTTTACCTGCTTCCCAATCGAGCAACATTTGTTGTGTAGCTTTCATGATAGGCGCTTCCTTTTCAGCAGTTGCCTTGTCAAGTCCTTCCCCAATGAGCTTTTCAACCTGGGCTTTGTATTCATCATTAAACTTCACATAGTAATCACCTACAAAATGATCACCTTTTGTATTAGTTGATTGAGGCGTTGCCCCATTTGCAAACATTTGCCATGCAATCATGCTTTTGCAGATATGAATACCACGATCATTGACAATACAGGTTTTAACTGTATCGTAACCATTGGCATTGATGATGGCCGCTGTGCTCCATCCTAAAAAATTATTCCGCAAGTGGCCAAGATGCAGCGGCTTGTTGGTATTGGGTGATGAATATTCAATCATCACTTTTTTATGTTTGGGTTCGGCTTTACCAAATGAGAGATTGCTATAGTTATTGATCAGAACAGTTTTCCAGTAGCTATCTGAAACAGTCAGGTTCAGGAATCCTTTAATGATATTGTAAGAAGTAAAAAGATGTGGATGGTTTTCAATAAGATGTTCTCCCAACTTATTTCCTAATGTATCAGGGCTTTTTGAAAGTGGTTTCAGTAAAGAAAATAAAACGATAGTATAGTCACCTTCAAACTCTGGTTTGGTTTTATTGATCTGAAAGTCTTTTACTGAAAACAATTTACCATAGAGTTTTTCCAAACTATCAATCGCTGCCTGTTGTATCTGTTGCTGAATTGCCATGCTGTTGTATTGAGGCGCAAAATTAAATGAAAAAGCCCCCCGATGTATCGGAGGGCTTCTGCTATTCAAGGAATCAATTTGATCCGTTTACTCTGATCTGGACTTCGCCGTTTCTTCCACCTTGTTGTCTCATTTCGCTCATTGGCTTAATATCATAGTCTTTTGGAACAACAAATACTTTATCATCCACTTTTGCATTCAGTTCTACTTTTGTAACTGTAAAATGCGTTTTGCCACCGTTAGGTCTTGTAGTTTCAAATTCCATTGGGAAACCTTTCAGTTTGTTTAAGCCTGGGATGTTCGCTATCCGCATCATATCCCGTACACGAAATCCTTCTCCCAACATAAACTCGGGGCTGTACCAAACAATCTGCTGCACCTCTTCACCCTTGCGGTTTTTATAACGAAGCAGGGCTTTTTTGCACTCCATCCCAGCTATCTTTTTTGTTTCGCTCAGGTATTCAATAAATACTTCGGGTGTGAATTGTTGATTCTGGATTCGCTGACCACCTCCATTTGCAGAATCTCTGCCCGACATCATACGCTGCATTTCTTCATCGTTGGTATAAAAACCCATTTTACGACCCATTGCTTCAAAAAGGGTAGTGGTTGTTTTTGTCTTACTATCTACAATTACCTGGTTTTTGCCCATACCCATGTCGCTTTCAATCTTGGTCATGCCGTTTTTAAAGAACATTTTCGATTTCACTTCTCCATCACCCATTCTGATCATTACTCTTTCTCCATCTCCTGAAGGAGGGGTGCCGGCACCACCATCATCAGGATTTGTGGTTTCTGTTTTCATTTGAATAATTGCTTCATTTACGATTTGCTGTGCCGGTAAGGTAGCAGTAAAAAGCAAAAAGATAATAGAAGAAAGAATAAATTTCATTTGACAATTTTTTTTTGATAATGGCGAATCAATGCTTTGACGTACAAAGCTTTTTT
>JANMOR010000740.1:0-3912 GCA_031369435.1 Chitinophagaceae bacterium | reverse complement strand
GAAAAATCAAATTCACAAAAACTGATAAAGGAACATTTGAAGCTGATTTGTAAGATAAATGGATTAATCACAAACGAAAGTACCGCCTTCTCTCTTTCGGAGAGAAGGAAGGGAAGAGAGGCCTATGCCAAAACTTGACATCAATAAAGCATTCAATTATTCTGCTGATACTATTAAAAGTTTAGCAGTATTTAATCCTTTGACCATTCATAAGAAAGGTACAAGGGCGAAGGCTGTATTTGCATTGGCCATCGTTTGTGTTTTGTGGGGCACTACATGGATCGCATCAAAAGAAGGGGTGCGGCATATGCCCGCCATTCAGTTGGCAGGTATCCGCCAGTTATTGGGTGGAATTTGTTATATGATCTTTTTTATCATTAAAGGTTCAAGCTGGCCCAAAGCAAAAGACCTGTTCCCATTATTCTTACTTTCTTTTTTAAATTTTGTTTGCAGCAACGGACTCAGTACATGGGGCTTGAAATATATTTCTTCGGGGCTTGGCGCCATTATGGGTGCTATCTTTCCATTATGGTTGGTGATCATTGGTTTGTTTTCATCAAAAGAAAAAATTCCTTCCAAAGCAATACTTGGTTTAATGGTAGGCTTTGGTGGCGTATGCATCATTTTTTATGAACATCTTGCCGATTTCTTTAAACCCGATTTTCGTTTTGGAATTTTTATTTCACTGATCGCTACATGGACATGGGCCTTTGGTTCACTCTATACCAAGAAACATGCAGCACAGTTCAATCCTTATTTTGGTTTAGGTTTTCAAATGCTTATTGGCGGTGCTGCATTATTCAGTGCATCAGCTTTTGATAAAAATTTTCTTCCGCTTACTGAAATTCCAACAGCCTCGTGGCTTGCAATAGGCTACCTGGTTGTGTTTGGTTCTATCATTGCATTTGTTTGTTATTTATATGCTTTGCAACGCTTACCAACTGAACAAGCAAGTATTTATGCCTATATCAATCCTGTTGTTGCCGTGTTGTTGGGAGCAATGATTTTTGATGAAAAATTAACGCTTACATTAACCATTGGCGGTTTGGTTACATTGCTGGGTGTATATCTTGTAAACAAAGCATTCAAACGCAGTCCTGAAGAACAACGGGAAGTGAATTAATCCTGCTTATTTTTACGCCATGTCTGAAGAAAAAATCAGTTTGAATAAATATATTAGTGCAACAGGTTATTGTTCACGCAGGGAAGCTGACAGGCTCATTGAACAGGGACGAGTTGCTATCAATGGTAAAAAAGCAAAAGCAGCTGCAAGAGTTTCAACATCAGACAAAATTCATATTGATGATGAATTACTGAAAGTAAAATCAACAGCAAAAGATAATCAGTTCATCATTGCGTTCAACAAACCATTGAACATTACTTCCACAACTGATGAAAAAGATCGTACAAATATTATCCGCTTCATCAATCATCCCAAACGCATTTTCCCTATTGGCCGTTTGGATAAAGATTCAGAAGGATTGATCTTTCTTACCAACAATGGTGATATCGTTAATAAAATTCTGCGTGCTGGCAATGAACATGAAAAAGAATATATCGTTACAGTCAACAAAAAACTAATGCCTGATTTTGCAGCGAAGATGAGTAAGGGAGTTCATATCATGGACACTACTACCCTTCCCTGTAAAGTGCGAACGCTTAGTGGTAAAAGTTTTTCTATTATTTTGAAACAGGGATTGAACCGGCAGATCAGGAGAATGTGTGACGCATTTGGTTATGATGTTGTGAGTTTACGTCGTGTTCGTATCATGCATATTCAACTGGGAAATATTGCTGTTGGTAAATGGCGTTACTTAAGTGAACCGGAGATGAAAGAGTTGATGCAGATGCTGGAAGGTTCGAAGAATGAGCAATAGCAATTAGAACTTTGCCAAAGTTTAATCAGCTTGATTGATGACAGTCATTATTCCGAAACTTTGGCAAAGTTAATTTCAGTAAGCAGCTCCTCATACATCTCCCGCCATCCTTTAAACATTTTATCAGTGCCAAGAAAATGATTATGAAAAATGCTGATGAAAGTTCCGTTTACATTTTTCACTTCTTCCACTAATTGTTTAGCTTCTTCCAATGCTTCTGCTGCTGATTGATGCAGTTCATAAAACGAATTGGCTTCCATGTAAGCAAAGGGATGAATACGTAATGACGTTGATTCTTCTTTTTCAAAATCATACCACAAAAAAGAATGGGATGTAGATGCACGGAAGCCATTCACCGTTCCATAGCCCATGCTGTAATCATCAGTAAATCCTGCAGCAATCAGTTCCCTGTAAGAATGCGGCAGATAAAACTGAATATAATGATGCCGGGTGGCAGTAACCAGTTTGTTGCTGATGAGTTGCAATGTGTTTTTTTCCTTCACAAGCAATTCTTTGTTGGTATTGCTTTGTGTGGAAGGATGCAATCCAATGATCCCATGTTTTGCAGTTTCCATTGTTAACTGCTGCAGTGCTTTCTTCTTAGGAGAAATATTTTTATCATACTCACTGTTCTCTGCTGCAACAAGGAAAAAGTACAGCGGCTGTAATGCATACTGCTGATGCAGTTGCACAAGCCAGTCATATGAATCATAGGGATCCTTTTTATTACCGAGTACAACTTTTAAACGTTCCGGAATAGATAATGGTTTGTTGACAGATGCCGCAAGATTCCGCCAGAAACCTTTGTTTTGATAACTCCAGGCAATGTCAATATCGTAAGTAGGAAGAAACGTGAATGGTGAGTGGTGAACCTTGCCTACCGGCAGGCAGGTGGTGAATGAAGAGAACTTCTGTTGCAAAACTTCAGCAAATTTCAAGAGCCAGATATCAATAATTGGTTTATTCAGAAACTCTTCATTCCATGCCAAAGAATTCCAGTGAGCATAACGCCCATACTCATCCGGCTCATGTTCTAGATATTCTTCATATCGAGTAATAAGATAAAACACTGCAGAAAACAGATCAAAACCAAAATCATCATCCGTTTTAAAAAATGCTTTTAACCCGTTCCATTCAAAACATTCAAGCTTTTGTTTTTTGATGGAATGCTGATGCAACAATCCTGATGGATGTATAAACAACTCAGTTGCATCTACACGATCAGGAGAATAATTAATCTTTGCTTCATCAGACGAACGATACAATTCCACATCATTTGTGAGTTGCGCATCTATCAATAATTTTTCATTAAAATATTGCAAGATGTATTCAATACGTGGAGTGATATGTGCCGTGTAAACAAGCATTTCTCAAGTTAGCTCCCATTTTTTTCCCGCCAAAGCTGGTTAAAACTCTTTTCAGGGAAATGCATATCACCATGATGTTTGGTCCATTCTTTTACAAAACTGTTGATCATCCAGTTTTTCATCTTACTGGTGCCCATGTTCATCAACTTACGGCTCATTGATACTTTCTTCCAAACCTTCCATGCCATGCGTTCGCCAAATGAAGAGAAGCCCTGCTCTACTGCTTCGTGCCGGTTTTCCAATAAAAGTTCATGCAGGTTAATACGCACCTGACAAACTTCTGTACAGTTGCAACACAATGATGATGCATAACTCAAGTGTTTGTATTCATTCAGATCATTTAAATGTGGAGTGAGTACTTTACCAATGGGACCACTGTATGTTGTTCCATAACTATGACCACCGATATTTTTATAAACCGGGCATGCATTTAAACAGGCGCCACAACGGATGCAGTATAAACTTTCTCTTGTAGCAGGATTTTTTAATACGTTGGTTCGCCCGTTGTCAAGCAGGATCACAAACATTTCTTCCGGCCCATCTGCTTCACCCGGTTGTTTTGGACCAAGCACAATGCTGTTGTAAACTGTAACCTGTTGTCCGGTGCCATAGGTTGCAAGCAACGGCCAGAACAAACCAAGATCATTGATGCCGGGCAACATTTTTTC
>JANMOR010000734.1:0-2454 GCA_031369435.1 Chitinophagaceae bacterium | reverse complement strand
TTGCACAAACGGGCAATAACGGTTTTCATTTTGTTGATGAAGCGGCCCCACCTGCATTAATGCGGGCATTGGCATTGGAAATAATCAAACGAAAATTAATAGTGAGCTGGTGGACCAATATCCGTTTCGAAAAAAGTTTTACCCGTGATTTATGTTTATTGTTGAAAGCAAGCGGATGTATTGCCGTGAGCGGAGGATTGGAAGTAGCAAGTGATCGTTTATTAGAGCTGATAGAAAAAGGGGTAACAGTTGAACAGGTAGCAAGAGTCAATAAGCATTTTACACAGGCAGGAATCATGGTGCATGCCTATTTGATGTATGGCTTTCCTACACAAACTGCACAGGAAACAATTGATTCGTTGGAAATGGTTCGCCAACTATTTAAGACGGGTGTGCTGCAATCTGCTTTCTGGCATCAGTTTGCAATGACAGCCCACAGCCCTGTTGGTATGAATCCGGAGAAGTATAAAGTAAAAAGAGCAAAAGAAGTTGCTATTCTGTTTGCAGATAATGATGTGGAGCATATTGATGAAACAGGCACCGATCATGAGAGCTTTAGTTTTGGGCTAAAGAAATCTTTGTTTAATTATATGCAGGGCTTGTGTTTGGATGATCCTTTGCACAAGTGGTTCGATATACCTGTGCCCAAAACAACAGTTGCAACCGATCATATTTTACACATTGTAAATGAAGCTGAGTTACCCACTTCAAAACCTGCTGCTAAAATTATTTTTTTAGGAACAGTTTTGAAAACAGAAATCATCAGCAAATCAAAAAAAGGAAATCACTGGGAAGTATTACAGATAACTTTTGCTGCAAAAAAAGAAAACAGTTCCATACAGGTTGATACAAGAAAAGGGGAGTGGCTCGTTGAGCTTCTGCCAAAACTTTCAGTGAACAATGAGAAGTTGCTGACCCTGCAGGAAATACAAATTGATTATGAACAACAGGGCCTTGAAGATTTTGAATTATTCTGGGATAATAAACCGTTGAGTACTTTATATAAAGTGGGGTTGCTGCATTTGTAGCTAAGAGATCAAAAGAGAATAAGAGGGGAACGAGAATTGTTGAACGAATCGTTTACCTTCAATGCAATGGATGAAATTTTACTCCCTACATTATTTGAATATGTGCTGTCTGATCCTGCTTCACCTGATCATACGGTGAGTAAACAGGATGCAGAAAAATTATTTACCTACTTTAAAAACAATCCACTGTTTAAATGGGGCGATACACATAATAACTGCGAAGCAAGAGCCGAGGCTGTTTGTTTGTTGTTAGATGAATGGAAAGTCCCCAATTACAAAGGATGGGTTTTCAGCGGAGCTTTTCTTAAAAATCATATCGGCGGATTAAAACAATTATGGAACTATCATGTAGCTGCATTGCTGCTGGTACAGGAAGATGATGAAGTAAAGTTTTACATTTTAGATCCTGCCACAGCCGGTCATTTACAAACAATCAATGAATGGGCAGGCAATGTAACCGATTATCCGCATAGTTATCACCTGGTAAAAACGGCTGACAATTATATTTTTCCTGCTGGTAAGATCTTTCAAAATAACTGGCACAAACGAAACAAACAAAACCGGAAATGGATGATACAGGGCCTGGCTGGTATCAACGGTTTATCATCCACGGGGAAAGCACAGTTGTGTTTCAGAAAGAATAAAATAAAACGCACTGCAGAAAAGTTTGTGGGGTTGAGGAAAGAGAATCCGTTGGTTTAATATTACAAGTGAGTAGATTGAAATACGCCAGTCAATTGTTTGAAAATCGTAATGATCCCTTTGATATTTGTTAGACTTCTTTTGCAGGAAGTATTTCCTTTGTGTTTGTAAAATCAATTAAATGAAAAGGGAAATTGTTTGCACAACATTACTATGCCTGCTGCTCTTACTTGCAGTTATTCCATCGTTTTCGCAACACAATGACAGCACCGGCAAGATTGCGCATTTTGGTGGAACCATCACCGCAACACAAAATGGTATTTCACTCATCCCTTCTTTTTCATTGAACCGACCTGCCGTAATGTTTGACTTCAATATGGGGGGTAAAAAATTAACCTTCGAACCCTTTCTTCGTTTTGGTATGGATGGGAAACCATGGGCTTTTATTTTTTGGTGGCGTTACAAAGTGGTTACAGGCGATAAATGCAAGATGAGCATCGGTGCACATCCATCATTTGTTTTCAGAACCATCAGCAACCAGCCCGTTCCTGATGCTGTGCAGGTAAGCAGGTATGCTGCCATTGATTTTACACCAACAGTAACAGTTGCAAAAAATATAAACCTGGGGGTTTACTACCTGTTTTCAAAAGGGTTAGACAAATCTTCTGTACGCTATACGCATTTCATTACAGCAAATGCAAACTTCTCACATATTGGTCTTGGTAAAACACTTTATGTAAAGTTTGTTCCGCAAATCTATTATCTGAATATGGCGGGGCGTGAT
>JANMOR010000730.1:0-1989 GCA_031369435.1 Chitinophagaceae bacterium | reverse complement strand
GGCACGAAGTTCACCCGGAAAAATTTCTGAAATAGTTTTATTTACTTTGAAGTACTGCTTCTTCTTTTTTCAACTGCCTGTCATAAACAAATGTTCCAAGAGGTAACCATGCTGCTATAAAAGCAAATAGAAATTTTTTGATTGGCCAGTTGTAAGTTTCTTTTACAAACCATGCCAGTGCTACATAACTAATAAATAACAGCCCATGGGCCCATCCAACATACTTTACTGCTAATGGGAAATCAAATAAATATTTTAAGGGCATGGCTATTAACAGCAATACAAGAAAGGAAATACCTTCTGCTATTCCCGTTTTGCGTAAGAGCTGAAGCGGCTTGAGATTCATAAAAAAAACGGGTTAATATATTCCTGAGAAATTAATGATCGCAGTCAGTTGTATGACAATGATTGGCCATTCTGCAATAACGATGATTCAATACATGTGCAGTAATAACAGCAGCAGTTGCCGGAATCACAAACAAAAATGTTGAAAATGGAAATTGAATAAACTGATGAAGTGTAAAAAGAATCATACCAACAGTAAAAGGAATTAATGTTGCCCAATGGTGATGATGTTTTTTATATCCATGCCACAAAGTAGAAAAACCAATTACAAAGGCAGAGCCCAGCAGCAAAACTTCAATGAAGATATTGTGGATGATATTGATGCCGAAAAGCGGAAGACTGGTAATAAATAAAGGCAGCACAGCACAGTGAATGGCACAGGCTACAGAGGCGGTAATTCCCAAGGCTTCCCAGTTGATGCGAAAATTCATATAGGAAGGCAAAAGTACAATTTTGCAATGACGTTGCAAATATTATTTTCGATTGATATTTCACCCCAATCAGCTTCGTACCTTTGCTGGTAATTGAAAAATATGTCGAAAAAAACGTGGTTCTATCTTGGCTTTTTTGTTTTACTGCTGGGTGTTTTTTACCTGGTTTTGTTTTGGGGAACTGATTTATGGCGTAAAAAATTGCCAACTGTAAGCGAAGTAAAAGAATTTGCTTTTGTAAATCAGCTCGGGGATACAGTTACCAACCAGGAAGTTGCGGGTAAGGTACAGGTGGTGGAATTTTTCTTTACAACCTGTACAGGAATTTGTCCAAGGATGAATACAAACATGGCAGCTATTGCTTCTGATTTTGCAAATGAAGATGATTTTATGATCCTGAGTCATACAGTTGATCCAGATAAAGACTCGGTTGGCCGATTGAAAATATATGCTGATTCATTAAAGATTAATGGAACAAGATGGATGTTGTTAACCGGAACCAAAGAGAAATTATACGAAGCAGCAAGAAAAAGTTATTTGCTCGATGATCAGAATAATAATAAAGAAGCAATAGAAGATCAGTTCATCCATACACAATTGTTTGCTTTAGTTGACAGAAGCGGAAAAGTGCGGGGCATTTATGATGGACTGAATAAAAAGGAACTCGCAAAACTCGATGAAGATATCCGTCTTGTGTTGAGAGAGAGTTATGATGGTCCACGTTTTGTAAATGGAATTTTTCAAAACAGTCCTAATTAATTAATTTACGATTATGAGTGAACCTATCCGTGAGTTGTTGAAAAAAAATCATATGAGTATAACCGACAGCAGGTTACAGATACTCGATTTATTTTATCATGCACCGGGGGCATTGGCCCATGCTGATATTGAAAAGAAGGCAAGTGATAAAATTGATCGTGTTACCATTTACCGCACACTGCAAACCTTTGAAGAAAAAGGACTCATCCACACTATTCCTTCAGCTGATAATTCTGTGAAATATGCATTGTGTAAAGATCATTGTGCAGAAGGTCATCATCATGATAACCATGTACACTTTGTATGTGAGCAATGTAGCAAAACCATTTGCCTGGAAGATGTACTGGTGCCCGAAGTAAAATTACCCGATGGATTTGAGCCTCATCAATCGAACATGGTGGTGAATGGATTGTGTAATGATTGCAGGAGCTAAGAGACCAAAAGAGAAAAGAAG
>JANMOR010000653.1:0-5317 GCA_031369435.1 Chitinophagaceae bacterium | reverse complement strand
TTCAATTTTTTGCATGTGCTCAATCTTCCATTTGGCCACTGCTAAATGCATTTCGCCCATACAATGAATGAGCGTTTGTTTTAACTCCGGTGATACTTCTACTTTTAATGTAGGATCTTCATGTCTTAACTCATGCAATGCTGCTGCCAGTTTTTCTTCCTCTCCTTTTTTTGTGCTCTCAATAGCCATAGTCAAATTAGCTGTAGGAAAATCAATCGGCATTAATTCAATATTTTTCCCTTTATCATGAAGGGTATTGTTTACATGAGTATTCTTAAGTTTGAGTGTTGCTCCAATATCACCGGCTGTTAATTCATTAACCGCTGTGCGTTTGTTTCCTTCCAGTACAAACAACTGGTTTATTTTTTCTGCAACACCGGTTGTTTCATTTACTAGTTCCATCCCCGACTTAATTGTACCACTGTACACTTTAAAGAAAGAGAGTTCGCCCACATGTGGTTCCGATACTGTTTTATAAACAAAAATGCATGCAGGGCCACTTGCTTCACAAGCTATCGTATTACCTGTTCTTGTTTTTTGAGGAGGCATTTCATTGGCACTGGGGCATACATTATCAATAAAACCCATCAAACGTCCACTGCCCATATTGCGTTCGGCTGATAAACAGAATAAGGGAAACAGATCATGATTGATCATTGCTTTTTTCATTCCTTCTTTGATCTCATCTTCACTCAACTCCCCTTTATCAAAATATTTTTCCATCAATGTTTCATCATTACCTGCAACAGCTTCAATGAGTTCTTTATGCAGATCTTCAGCTTTTGCTTTTTCATCATCAGGTATGCTGAGTTTTTGGGGTTTGCCACCTGCATCATTGAACTTATACATCGTCATCCGCAATACGTCAATAATTTCATGAAAACCTGCTCCCTGCTGCCTTGGATATTGCACCAATGTTATTTTATTTCCAAAATGACTTTTGGCTTCAGCAACTGTTTTATCAAAATCAGCAGTTTCATCATCTATTTTATTTACTGCAAAGATCATGGGAGTTTTAAACTGCTCCGTATATTCCCACATAATATCAGTGCCCACTTCTACTCCGTGTGCTGCATTGAGCAACATCACTCCTGTATCAGCAACACGCAGTGCGCTGATCACTTCACCAACAAAATCATCGTAACCTGGTGTATCAATAATGTTGATTTTATATCCACGCCATTTTGAATGTAAGAGTTTTGAAAAAACGGAATTGCCTCTTTCGTGTTCTAGTTCATGAAAATCGGCAACGGTATTTCTTTCGGCAACGTTGCCGCGGCGATTGATGATGCCTGCTTCAAAGAGCATGCACTCCGCCAATGTTGTCTTACCGGAACCGATGTGGCCCAGCAAGACAATATTTTTTACGTGTGAGGTATCAAATTCTGCCATAACAATCGTTTTTATAAGTGAATAGAATAATCTTCTTACAAACTCTTTGTAAGTAACATTGATACTGGATAAGGGGAACGGATGGAATTAATGGGTGGTTGTAAATCAGCGAGGTTGTTCCTGGTACATTACTGCATGATCTTAAGAACTGTACTTTAACTACTGAATCCTTTCAATTATGCTTTAGCAGTAAAATTTGTAAAATCATTTCGAAGTTCGCTTAGCGTATGTTCAAGTGTTTCATACTGACTATGCAGTTCTTCGTGTTCGTGTAATGTTTCATCGGAGAGTTGACCGTTGGAAAGTGCATATTCCATTTGCAATCTTCGGTCGTGTGTTTTGATGGCTTGCTTCAGATCATGAATATTGATCTGCTGAATGTAGAATTGATTGTGGTAGTGTTCAACTTCGGTAAGAACTTCTTTGTCGTTTTGTCCGCTTGCCATTAATTGTAATTGATCACGGAGCTGACCCATTTCGTTGCGATAGGAACGCAGATGCTCCCTCCAGGAGCTGCATTCCCTGTTGAGCTGTGTTGTGTCTGTAGAAACCATGGGAAACTGTTTTAATAGTGAATAAAAATTGTTTCGTCAAAGACCTACTTAAATTTAAGCACTTGTTTCCATATAACCTACCTTTCTTATCATTTAATACCAACAAAAAGAAAGCTGCTGATTTATACAAAAAACCGGGCTTTGAACGTTATTTTCGCACTTAAGAAATTTCTATGAAACCAACCCAACTACTAACTGTCCTTGCCCTCATGGGCTGCCTTGTACTTCAGGCTCAGAAGCAATCAGCTCTGAAACCCCGTGTTTTCTCTTACAATATCAGTTTTGCTGATTATGGCCTGCCGAAGCAAATCAAAGATTCTTCGTTTAGTAAAGCCTTTCAACAAAAAGAATGGTACAAACCTGCTAATAAATCATTCGGCTTTGGAATAAGTTATTGGAAAGGGTTGACTTCAAATATTGATTTTTCAGGAACACTTACAGGTACCTTCTCCAATTTCCCTGCCAACTTTGTAAAAGATGATAGTATTGGCCAGGCAAAGTTTAGCACACAGCTGGATGCTTTGATACATATCCGTGCATTGAAAGAAAGTGCAAGAGTAAATCCTTTTTTAACAGCAGGTATTGGTGCCGGTTATTTCCCGGGCAAGTTTGCCCTTTATGCACCATTAGGAACAGGTTTACAGTTTCGTTTTAACCAGGGAAGTTATTTAATTGTTCAAATGCAATGGCGTAAAAAATTAACGAGCGGTATTAATAATGATTACCTGCATTACAGCTTTGGTTTTGCACAACACATTCCATTCAAAAAAGAAAAAGAAGAAGTGGTCATTGTTGATCTGGTAAAACCGGTAATGACGGCAGATAAAGATGGTGATGGCTTTGAAGATAAAAATGATGTATGTCCTGATGTAAAAGGAACGGTTAATGGTTGTCCAGATGCTGATGGAGATGGCGTTGCTGACAAAGATGATCAATGTCCTGCTGAGAAAGGTACTGCCAATGGATGCCCTGATATTGATAGTGATGGCGTTGCAGATAAGGATGATAAGTGCAAAGATGTAGCTGGAGTTGTTCGATATGATGGATGCCCTGTTCCTGATACTGATAAAGATGGTGTAAATGATGATGAAGATAAATGTCCCATTGAAGCAGGTACTGTAACGAACAGTGGTTGTCCTGAAATAAATCAGGAGGTAAAACAAAAAGTGGAATACCCTGCCAAGTATATCTACTTTGCGTTTGCAAGTGATGAAATAGAAAAAGAATATTTCAAAACTCTGGATGAAATAGTAAAGATCTTACAGGAAAACCCGGAATTAAAATTAACTGTAGCTGCACATGCAGATAGCCGTCGCACAGCACAACGAAATATGATGTGGAGTGAACGCAGAGCCAAAACAGTAGCCAATTATTTTATCAGTAAGGGTATTGCAGCAGACCGTATTACATACAAAGGTTATGGCGATACACAACCTGTAGCTGATAATAATACTGAAAAAGGAAGAGCACAGAACCGAAGAGTGGAAATGAAAGTAAATTATTAATCATTTAATAATATTAAAAAATAGCCGGTGTACCGGCTATTTTTTTGCTTAAAAAGCAGTTGCAATTAATGATTGTGCATAAGTATTTTTATGCCCCACGAATGCAAAACACAATTTAAATATCCTACTTTAGTTGACTAAATTTTAAATTATGAAAAAAACACTCAAGTTATTTCTTGTGCTCACAACTTCTCTATTGATCCTGGGTACAACATCCTGTAAAAAGAAATTAAAAGATGCAGATATTCAGGCATCTGTTGAATCTGTTTTAAGCGCTGACCCTGACATGAAGAATACCATGGTATCAGTAAAAGACGGAGTAGCTACAATCTCCGGAGTTTGCAAAGATGAAGCATGCAAAAGCAAATGCGAAGAAGCAGTGAAAAAAGTTGAAGGCGTAACCGCAGTTGTAAATAACTGTACAGTTGCACCACCTGAAGTTGTAGTACCTCCTGTTGCAGATGCATTAAGCCAGGCAATTGCTGATGCGGTAAAAGATTTTCCCGGTGTAAAGACCCAATTAAATGATGGTGTACTTACACTCACAGGTGAAATTGAAAAAGCCCGTCTGCAAACACTGATGATGGGATTGAATTCATTGAAAACAATGGGCTTGAAAAAAATTGAATCAGCCGGATTAATTAAAAAATAAATAAACGGAGGAACCATATTATGGCATTGCAAGACAAATACAAAGAACTCATTGATGCTGCAACTGCAGCACCAGTAGTAAATCTCCAGGTTCGTGAACAGGAGGATGTTTTATATATTGATGGTGAAAGCACCGGTGCTGTTAAACAAAATCTCTGGGATATCTATGGCAAGCTGGACCCGGATTATTCTTCGGGAGATCTGATGCTGAACATTAACAGTGTTGCCGGGATCAGTGAAGGCACTAAATTGAAAGTAACTACCAACAAAACAAATCTCAACATACGCAGTGGCCCCAGCACAGAAGATTCCATTGTTGGCAAAGCAGCAAGACATGAGATTGTAACATTGGTGCGTAAAGAAAACGATCAGTGGTGGTGGATTAAAACAGATGATGGTGAAGAAGGTTATTCTTTTACACAGTATTTGACACCGGTTGAATAAACGATTTCATAACATAGAAAAGGCTCTCTAAAGGGGCCTTTTTCTATTTTTGATTTTTTATCCGCAAATGAATTGCAAATCAATTCGTGTACTTTCATCAACCAATTAATTTATTTCATGCAAACAATATTAGGTGCTAACGGTACAATCGGCTCAGTACTGGCAAAAGAATTAACTGTCTATACAAATGATATAAGATTGGTGAGCCGCAAACCAGAGAAAGTAAACTCAACAGATGAACTTTTTCCAGCGGATCTATCCGATCCTATACAGGTAGAAAAAGCAATTGCCGGTTCAGAAATTGTGTACCTGCTGGTGGGCTTTGATTACAAACTGAAAGTGTGGGAGGAGAACTGGCCCAAACTTATGAAAGCAACCATTGATGCCTGCGTCAAACAAAATGCGAAACTGGTTTTTTTTGATAATATTTATTTATACGATATCAATGCCATTCCGCATATGACAGAAGAATCACCTGTAAATCCTCCAAGCAAAAAAGGAAGGGTAAGGATGGAAGTAGCTGAGATGATATGGCAATCTGTAAAATCAAGGAATCTCACAGCACTCATTGCACGTTCTGCTGATTTCTACGGACCCAACAATGAAAAAAGTTTTTTGATTGAAGTGGTATATAAAAATTTAAAAAAGGGAAAGAAACCCAACTGGTTTATAAATGCAGATAAAAAACATTCCTTCACGTATACTCCTGATGCAGCAAAAGCAACAGCCATTTTAGGAAATACCCCCGATGCCTACAACCAAACCTGGCAT
>JANMOR010000695.1:0-7158 GCA_031369435.1 Chitinophagaceae bacterium | reverse complement strand
CATCATCATCCACAATCAATATCCTTAAAGTGCTGATTGATCCCAACTTGCCTGAAGAATCGGAAAGCTGTTTCACTTTTTCTAAAAAAGCTGCAAAAAAGACAAAGGCTTCGTTTTTATAGAACGCCCATCCTTTGGTTCCGGGAATCAATTGATCTTTCAGTGAAAAATGAAAAACTGATTTAGCGTGCATAATGTCCGGGTTTACAAGCATCCTCTAAAATAAGTTTTTAGTAGCAGATGAGGTAATAAGTTACTTTTATTGATCAGCACTTTTACAGCAATCTTTCCTTGAATGAACCCTTTTGTTATGAAAATGAATCATGTTGTTTTATTTGATCATACTGCTGCATCCACATGAATATTAAATTTAAGATATTGTGTTGTTTGCAGCAAACACAATTCTTTATTAAAGCTCTTTATTTATTTGGTTGGCTCAACAATTTTCCAAAACGAATTCTTTCGGGTAACCTTACCGTTACGAAACTCCCAAAGGTCACAGCCTCTTACGTTCAAACGAAGCCCTGCAACGGTAGTTCCGGTAAGCGTCCATTCTGATACACCCATATTTCCATCGGCTGAGATCCAATGCCGGTCTTCACCATAATGAACATCGGGTATTCCTTTGAAGCGGCCTGCAAGTGCTTCTCTTACCTGTGCTTTTCCCACAAAACGTTGCCCCAATGATTCAGGTCCTCTTGGAAAATCAAAGGAGCAGTCATCTGAAAAGAATTCCATTATTGCATCAAGGTCGTGCCGGTTGAATGCATCCAGAATTTCATTTAAAGTGGCTTCAGTTACTTTCATTTCTTGTGTATTAGTTTGAACCTCCAATGTTTTGTCAGCTGGTATATTTGTACAACCAAAAAATCCTACTACTATAATGAATAAAAGTTGATTCATTTATTTTATCATTTTGATTACAGATCATTCAAACCCTTTCCCTTAAGTATTTGCTGCATACTTTTTTCAACTCTTGCCTCACGGGTTTTGGATTGTTTGGGTGCAGAAAAATGAAGTAAGTAGGCTCTTTGCCGCCCCGGTGTTAATGCAGTAAAAGCTTTTTTGAGGGCAGGCAACTTATTTAATTTGTGTTGAAATTCTTCAGGCATACTATATTCTTCAACCTTTTTCAACTTCACTTTCAAACCCGCTTTTTCAACTTCAATAGCTTCATAGATATATGCTTTCAGTATTTTTTCCATCTTCACAATTTCACCAGCATTCGTGAAGCGTATCTGCCGTGCTGCCTGTACATTTTTTGTTTGTTGAACCAGGATGCCATTGGCATCATTTAACAAAGCACCTTTGAAAAACAAAAGGGCACAGTATTCTTTAAATACATGTATTAAAACGATATTGGTTTTCTCAAACAGGTAACAGGGGCAACCCCACTTCAATTCTTCCGTCAATCCACAAGCAAGAACAATTGTTCTCAATTTCCTGGTTTCTTTTTCCCAATTTTCGTTTTTACTGAAATACCAATCAACTTTAGGATTCATGCTTATTTTTTTATAAAAAATTATTTTGTTAAACTCTTAGAGAACCACGGAAACCCCTTGCTGCATAGTATGATTCTGCCCCGTTATGATACACAAACACAGTGTTATAACGGCGATCACAAAAAAGGGCACCGCCAAGTTTCCTTATTTCAACAGGTGTTTTTATCCAGCTCGATGTTTTGGTATCGAAATTTCCTAATTTCTGCAGCTCCCTGTATTGTTCTTCTGTTAGTAATTCAATCCCCATGTCAGCTGCCATCTCTACCGCACTATTTCCGGGTTTATGTTCTTTCCTTTTTTCCAGCGCTTCATGATCGTAACAAATACTTCTGCGGCCTTTGGGACTTTCAGCTGAACAGTCATAAAAAATATATTCACCCGTTTTTTTATCAAAATCAACA
Organism: Chitinophagaceae bacterium; assembly: GCA_031369435.1. Taxonomy (GTDB): domain Bacteria; phylum Bacteroidota; class Bacteroidia; order Chitinophagales; family Chitinophagaceae; genus Lacibacter. The sequence continues at coordinate 5,255 of JANMOR010000695.1, read as the reverse complement.
ACATCGGGTTCACCTCCGGTACTTTCCATTTCTTCGAGCGACCAAAGCTTTTCATCCCGATAACTTACGGTACCAGCTTTTAGTTTTGCCTCTACGCCAGTCCATTCAATCCCTTTGTGCCGGCTCCTGTTTTTCTCAAAACGGGCCTTTAATGTTTTGAGTAATTCTGCATGTTGTGTTGATGACAATTTATTGTTCATGCTGATAAAATTATTGATAAAATATTTCTCGCTTTCTACTGAAATAAATTCACTGCTTTTAAATAACTAAACGCTCTGCTTAATATTAATTCCAATCAGCAGCCATAAAATCCAGAGCAGGACGGTGATGATAAGAACAGGCACCGGAAACCAAACTGAAAGGATAGCCAACAAAGAGTAACCCACAATTGAATAATAACCATACATCCTGTTTTTCCTTATTTCCCGAATGATTGTTTCTCCTTCGCCGAGATGATCTTTAAGACCGGCCGTGCAAATTAACACCCAGCCAAACGATTGAAGGATGAGCACCACATTGTAAAGTATAACTGCAGGCGCAGCATGATCAGTTAATATATATTCGCCAATTAAAGAGGTGGGGAATGGAATAAAAACAACGGAAAGCAATAACATTCCATTGGCATAAATGAATGCAGATGATGATTTACTTGCCAGCTTAAACGCATTGTGATGGTTGACCCATGTGATGAAGATGATTGCGAAGCTTAGTATAAAAGCGAGTATGGACGGAACAATATGCTTCAGCGCCAGCCAGAATTCTGCCGTGGAATTAATTTCGGTTGTGCGGGGTATTTTAATATCAATGATCAGCAAGGTTAAAGCAATGGCAAAAACGCCATCACTAAAAGCTTCCAGGCGTGCGGTTGGGTTTTTTTCTGACATCGTTTGGTTTGGTTTTGGTTTGTCAGTTCAAGTTGTTCTGTTGGTAAATCATTGCAGTCAACATCCCGGGCTTTCCATGGCCGGCAGTTTAAATCGTTTGCCCGAACCACTGCGGATTAAAGATACAAAAGTTGAAAATATATTTTAAGCCGTTTCATGTTTTATAAACGGAATAAGTTGAGTTGGAAATATTTCGTGTAAACAGGAACCATTACGTTTGTAATATAAGGAAGTATTGAAAATTGGAGTGATCACGAACCAATTTAAGCAACTGTATTTTTTACTTTATACATCTTTTCTTACCGGGTGGTTTTATTTCGTGATTTTTTCTAATGATTCTTTAGCTCTTGGGTTCTCCGGTCGTATTTTCAATGCCTGTTTGTAACATTTAATCGCTTCTGCTTTGTTGTTTTGAAATAAATAAATATCGCCTAAATCGTTCCAGGCAACAACGATGTTTGGAAAAGCTTGTGTGTAGAATTTATAAAGAACGAATGCCTTTTCGGTTTTCTTTTCCTGCATCAGTGATTGCCCCACTTCCAGTAAAATCATATCGTCTTCAACTTTTATATTTTCTTTAGCCAGTTCACTTGCTAAGTCAGTTGTTGTTGATTTGTCAAGTATATCATAAATCTGTTTTGAAAGTTCATTCTCAAATTTTGGTTGCATTGTCATTGCGTCCTGTTCAATTTTTCCCTGAAAGTAAAGTTGAGATACATTCGGTAAAATCATACTTGTATTGATTGAACTTTCATTGGTTACCATATAAAAAACAAGTCCCTCTTCAGGTAAACGAACAATTCTTGCAAAATAAACTCCATTGCTTCCTCCATTTGATATCATTTTGGTGTTTCGCCTGCTTTGCGAAATATTACAACCATATCCGAAAAAAGATTCTCCATTGTATCCTTCTTCCTGAATATGTGGAGTAAACATTTTCTGAAGGGTTGCTTCACTGAGGATTGTATGATTTGTAAAACTGTTGACCCACAAAAACATTTCGTCTAACGAAACTTCTAAACCTCCGTTGGCTTTTAAGTTCCAGTAAGGTCCGCCACCTGCCTGTTCAAAATGTTTCTGATGTGTTCCCCAAATTTTTCCGTTTTGATAACCAATGGCAATCGTGTCGTTTGCTGCAACGGGATAATGGTAACCAATGCTTTTTATTCCTGCAGGTTGAAACAGATTTGATTTTAAAAAAGTTTCATAATCAAGCCCTGAAACCTGTTCAATGATGATACCTAAAATACTAAAGCCAACATTGGTGTAAACTGCTTTCCCGCCCGGCTTAAATGCCAATGGTTCAGCAAATGCCCGTTTTAAAAATTCTTGTGTATTTATTTTTCCGTAATCACCACCGTCGTCTTTTAGAAACTCGTGAAAGCCCGATGAATGTGTGAGCAGTTGATGTATAGTAATATTTGCTTTATCGGCAGGAATAGGTTGAAAATATTTTTTCAATTGGTCGTCAAGTGATAATTTATTTTGTTCCACCAACTTCATAATGCCAGCAGCTGTAAATGCTTTGGTAATACTGCCGATAGATGCTAATGTGGCTGGAGTGAATGGAATTTTTTTGTCCTTGTTTGCCCAGCCGTAACCTTTGCTGAATATTTTCTTCCCGTCTTTAACGATAAGAAGCCCACCAGAGAAATTTTTCTCGGTGGCAAGTTTTGTAAGGTACCTGTCAATTAATTTACAGGTGTCGTTGCTGATTATTTCATTACTTGTTTTGTTGTTGGAATTGTCCGTTTTGCTGTTGTTTAAACAAGAAGTTATTAAACCGGTTATGATTGATAGCAGTATTATTTTATTCATTGTTTAATTTTTGTCATTTCGTTCAATGCTGTAAAGTTCAAAAGTAGCAGTGATTGCAAAACTTACCGGTGAAGAAGAACAACCGTTTTTTTACTGGCATGCACTAAGATAGAAATTGTGTTCCAAAATACGCAAGGTCCTTTTCGGGAGAAGTTGAGAAGGAAGGTGAATATATTTCGTAGAGATAAGAACTATTAAGTTAGTAATATGAGAAACTTTGAAAATCGGAGTGATCACGAACCAACTTAAGCAGCTGTATTTTTTAATCAACCTATTTCAGGGCGAGACAAACTACTGACGATTGCTCCAACATTGAGGCCCACTTGCAGCAATACCCGCTTGTTGTATGCAGTACCTTTTTTCAGTAGATTTGGCGTATGAAAGCATTAGTTATTACCCCAAAAAACGACAACGAGTTTAAGTTTCTTGCCAATCTCCTAAAAAAGCTAGGTGTAAGTTCATCTGCCTTGAGCTATGAGGATTTAGAAGATATCGGCATGTCAAAACTGATGAGAGATGTCGACAAGACAAAAAAGGCTACCAGAACGGAAATAATGAAAAAGCTGTCTGCCTAATGAAAGTTGAGTTCCTTAAAAGATTTTCAAAAGATCTTGATGATATCAAAACTAAATCTGTCAAACAGTCTGTAATTCGTCTGATTGAGTTGATGGAAACAGTTGATGTTCTTGACAAAATCCCAAACACAAAGAAATTAAAAGGTCATAGAAGCGCATACCGAACTAGAATAGGCGACTACAGATTAGGCTTCTTTCTCGAAAATTCAACAATCTTGCTTGCTCGTTTTCTGCACAGGAAAGATATCTATAAAATTTTCCCTTAAACGGATGGCTCCAACGGGCAGGGCTTGGCGTTGTTGGGGGATTTGAAAAACGTCCAGCCTGAACAACTGCCGCCATGTTGCTGCAGATGAAGATTACAACGTCCTGCCCCAATAACGCCAAACCCAATCCTATGTTTACAATTCAATAAATTTATAAAGCAAGGAATATCAGATGTCGAAAGAACAAAGGGCGGAGTAAGATGGTAAAACCCCATTGGCTGAAAGCCATTCTAACATGATCATCACCGCCCCTTTTCTTACCCGATGCTGAACAGTTCAACATGCTTATTTAAAAGCTTGTATTAGGATAGATAGCACAGTGTAAGAAGCGTTCTTGTTGGCTGTGGTTTTTTATGTTCCAATTTCACTTTTCTTGAATTTTGTCAGTAGTGCTACTCCTAACCAATACAATAGAAAAAAAGGAATTCCTGGGATAAAGAATAACAATAAAAATTCAAACCCTTTTGGAAAAGGAAATCCAGTAATATAGACTATCGTCGCTGAGACAATACCCAATATACTGAATATTGTATTTATGATAGGACACCATATTTTGATTTGTTGCAACTTATATAAATGTAATGATAGCCATATTATTAGAATGAATTGAAAATACCGTCCAATCACTCCAATGTTAAGAATAGTTGTGCTGTCGTAATTTTTGCTAAATTCCTCTGGGTTTTTACCTTCACCTACCCATTCCTTCAATCCTTCTGGATATAAGTAATGGTGGTAGAACTCCCAAATAAATTCTGCAAAGGCAACAAACAAAATCAAGGTCATTACCCACTTAGTTGATTTTTTTATTTGTAATGAATTGCTCATCAAAAGAATTAAGATTGATGCTCCAAAAAGTATCGCTGCAATGAACTCGAAAATATACCGTAAATGTTCTCGTTCGGGATGTTCAAGCATTTTTACACTAAGGTCAGGTGCTGTGGCCAAACCAAAAATTCCAATAAGTGGGCATAATATTAAAAAAAGTAATGCCCCACCAATTAAGCTGCCTTCATGTGGTGTAGGGTAATATTTCAATCCTAATAATACCATCGAAACAATGGCAATTGATATTGCTGTACAAATTATTACATAGGTTTGAAAACTGTTCGTTTCCACATAGGGCGAATTTCTGCTTATCGCAATAGAAATCAAGAAAGGAAGTATAACTAAAATTAGGGTTGTCAGAGTTATCAGTATTTTCCGTTTCATTGGAAGTAAGTTTAAAAGTTTTGGTATCGAAGTTATTAGGGTGTATCGCTAAAATCACAGCCAACGGTACGGCTTGCCGAAGTGGGGGAATAGTTGCTGTGTCCGCCCCGGCTTACCAAAGCTAAATTTATAAATAAAAGCTGATGATTTGTACTTAGCTAAATTATTAATGTCCAGCCGGAACAAAAGCAAAATTGAAAAACAAAAAGTTGAAACACAGCTTCCGTCCGCCCCCATTTTGGCAAACCGCCTGTTGTATGTTGTTGTGGGGTTCTTTTAGGTCGAAGCTAATTATGAAACGAAATGCCCGTTGTATTATTTTTTGTGCGGCGGAGCTTTTTTAAAATTATACCATTATGAAATTTGTAGTATTATTTTTGTTGGGCATGTCTTTTTACTCATGCAGAAAATATGAAGTTAATGAGTTTAAAATGCCACATTTAAAAAAAGAGCGAAGTTGGGGTAATTTTATCTTGAATGAATGGGTGCAAAACGATAGCTGT
>JANMOR010000641.1:0-6227 GCA_031369435.1 Chitinophagaceae bacterium | reverse complement strand
GTAAATGCATTTGTTGGTGCAATGATAGGTCTTGAACGAACTGTAATGCCTGAATATGCTGCTGCCCGTTTTCAGATCGACTCCAATGTTGCATTGGTTTCATTTATTGCAGCATTTGGTACAACCAAAGCCATCTTTAATTTACTCACCGGTTACCTGCATCAGCATTATAACCGCAAACAAATTTTAATGGTTGGATGGGCCGCCGCTTTACCTGTTCCGTTCCTGTTATTATATGCAGATGGATGGTGGATGGTGATTGTTGCCAATATTTTCTTAGGTATCAATCAAGGTTTAGCATGGTCATCAACAGTCATTATGAAAGTGGACCTGGTTGGTTCAAAGAACCGTGGCCTGGCAATGGGTATTAATGAATTTGCAGGTTATGTTGCCGTTGGTTTAGCAGGTTATCTTGCCACCAGTCTTGCACATACTTACGGTGCAGGATTTTATCCTTTTGTACCGGGAATCTTTTTTGTTGTAATTGGTTTTTTAATATCGTGGCTTTTTGTAAAAGATACAACAGTGTTTGTAGCGCAGGAACAACAGGCAGGTTCTCAACAAATTTCACCATCACTTTGGAAAGAAGTCAGCTTCCGTCATTTTAATATGGGTAGTGTCAACATCAGTGGCTTTATAAATAATCTCAACGATGGTGTACTCTGGGGTTTGCTGCCCATTTGGTTACTGGCAAATGATTACAGTATTCTTGAAGCTGGAAGTATTGCTGCTGTTTATCCGGCTGTATGGGGTATCAGCCAGTTGTTCGCCGGTAAGCTGGGCGATCATTACTGTAAAAAACAATTACTCACAGTTGGAATGTTATTGCAGGCAGCAGGTATTCTACTTCTTGTAATTGTTACTGCAAAAATTCCTGTAATAGTTGCTATGCTACTGATGGGTTTGGGTACAGGTTTGGTGTATCCAAATTTCCTCACCGTTATTGCAGAAAATCTTTCACCCGTTCAACGTTCCAAAGGTTTAAGCATCTTTCGTTTCTGGAGAGATCTCGGTTATGTAGCTGGTGCATTAGGTGCCGGGCTTATTGCCGATCTGTTCAGCATTCCTGTTGCGTTTACAGTTGTTGCTGTTCTAACAGCAGCGGCCGGCATTATGACCAATGTAAGGATGTGCTGCACGTTTAAACTATTATGGCGCAGCCATAACTGTACAGATGCTGCTGCATTTTGAGCTGTTTATTCCAATACAAAAAACACTCTCACCTATATAAACAGCATGTGCACTCCTTCGCCTTCGCTGCGTTTATAAAAGTCACCTACAGTAATTATATCATCAACTCCTTCGTATAAATCTTCTTCTTTGTAATGAAACATATCAAATGCAAGTTTACATGCCCACATTTTAACACCTGATGCTGATAAAATATCGAGGAACTCAAGCACATCGGGCATATCTACTTTTCCCATTTGTTTTTTCATCATTGAAGTGGCCAATGCTTCCATACCGGGTAAGCCACCCAGCATTGTAGGCATATGCATGGCGGGGTTTCCAACTGTTGCGACATGCAGGTGTTCTAATTTTTTATTGTGAACAGCTTCTAATCCAAAAAAAGTAAAAAACATTTCGGCTTCAATGCCTTCCATACGTGCGCCATTGGCTAACACAAAAGCTGCATATACATTTTCAAGTGTTGCTTTTGATAAGATGATCATCATCTTTTTTATTTTTCCTTTTGTTTCGTTCATGATTGACATGTTTTAAATTTTTAAATACAACTGGCCGGCTTTGGAATACCTGCTATTTTGGTAGCCGTTTTTAAAGGAGCGAAAGGAAACAAAGCGTAAAACTCTTTTATATCCACCAGCCCGCTTTTACCTATACGCCTGATGCTGAGTGCAACCTGGTTCTTCTGTTCGTTTTGTAAATACTTTACAACTTCCCAATGACGGGGCGATAAACTGATATTTGCTTCCGCTGCTATTTCCTCACCAACTTGTTCATCCCATTGGTTAAAATCAGTTAAGTACCCTTCTTCGTTAACGGTAATTAATTTACCTGCAATTGTTTTTTCCATAACTTTTTTTTTATTGAGTGAATAATTTAATTGTAATGTTTCCCCGTTTCGCTCATGGTTGCAGAAACAAATGGTATATGTGTTCCTTTAAGTAATACGTTCCAGTAAATCCAGCGGAAGGCAAGTTTGCCCATATGGTTCATCCTGCTTTCTTTCAGCAAACGCAAAGGCCCGATACCTGCAAACGGAAAACTTCCTTCTACCGGTTCGTGTGTATAATTAAAGTCGATTAGTAATGCTTTACCGCCACCTGTTTCAATAAAGCAGTTGGCATGTCCGTCAAACTCTTCTTTCAAAGGCTCACTTTTTATATAACGTAGAATATTTTCTGTTAAGATCTCTGCTTCAAAATGTGCAACCGATCCTGCTTTGGATGCAGGTATATCACTTGCATCGCCCAACACGAACACATTTGGATAAACTTTCGACTGCAGTGTGGCTTTATGCGTTGGCACATAATTCAGATCATCACCCATACCCGAACGTTCCATTAAAGCATCGCCTTTATTGGTGGGAACAGTTACAAGAATATCAAAGGGAACTTCCCTTCCGCCATAATCAACGATTGTTTTCCTTTCATTATCTACATGTTCTATAGCAAAATCACTTTCAATTTGTATGCCTTTCTCATGAAGTAAATGTTCCAATGCTTCCGTAGCTTTTGGTTTTGTGAAGGCGCCACTTAAAGGAGTTACATAAGTGATTTCTACTTTATCCCGCATCTGTTTATGTTTGAAAAATGAATCTGCAAGAAATGCAAATTCCAACGGTGCTACGGGGCATTTGATGGGCATCTCGGTAATATGCACAACCAGTTTCCCTCCTTCCCAATTTTTTAATTTATTGCGCAATGCCAGTGCTCCTTCAAAACTGTAAAAATCAAAAACAGATTTTTGCCATTGGTCGCCTTGCATGCCTTCCGTTTCCTCAGGAGCAATTTTTGCACCAGTAGCAATGATGAGGATATCATAATTTATTTCCTCACCACTTTTCAATTGAATTTTATTTTCTGTTGGTACAATACGTTCAATTTTTTGCCTGATCAATTGCACATTTTTTGGAATAAATTCTTCAATTGTTTTAATAATATCTTCCGGTGTGTAAATATCAAAAGGAAGAAAAAGATAACCAGGTTGATAATGATGCTCCTTCCTTTCGTCAATAATACTTATATGCCAATCGGGTGCATTTAACTCATGATGTAAATGATTTGCCATCATTGTACCTGCTGTGCCCGCACCAAGAATAACAAGATTTTTCATTTGTTGATTTTTTATCATCATTGATTACTCTGCAAAATTCCATCACAAAAGACCCTCATATAATGATGCAACTACAAAAGGATAATGACACTCATCATTAAAAAACAAAAACCAGTGTTTATTTATTCAAATTGCTGATGTTATGTGATTTATGTCACTTAATTCAACTACAAATTCTTTGAGATAGTTGTTTTTTCCTACCATCAGGAGCTTCTTAAAAACAGGTTTCAGGATGATTAAAATCACATCCTTCGATAATAGCATACTTTACTTTTACTCCGGCTGATTAAACAGAAAGAAATTATTTATTAATGAAGTATATCATAATAGGAGCTGTTGCAGGTGGAGCCAGCACAGCCGCAAGATTAAGAAGACTCGATGAGCATGCAGAGATCGTCATTTTTGAAAAAGGCGATTATATTTCTTATGCTAACTGTGGGTTACCATATTATATTGGCGATGTAATCAAAGACAGGAATAAATTATTTGTACAAACAGCATCTGCCTTTCATCAGCGTTTTAATATTGATGTACGGGTTACCACTGAAGTAACAGCTATCGATCTTGTAAAAAAAATAATTACAGCTGTTAAACAAACAACAGGCGAAGTGTATGAAGAAAGCTATGATAAATTGATTCTGTCGCCCGGTGCTGAACCGGTTCGTCCGCAATTACCCGGTATTAACAATGAAGGAATCTTTACTTTAAGAAATGTAAAGGACACTGATTATATCAAAGCATATGTACAAAACAGGGAGGTGAAAAAAGCCATTATCATTGGTGCCGGATTTATAGGATTAGAAATGGCTGAGAACTTTCGTGATCTTGGCCTGGAAGTTACCATTATTGAAATGCTCAACCAGGTAATGGCACCAGTTGATTATCCCATTGCAGCAATGGTACAACAACATATACGGAGTAAAGGAGTAGAGCTTCGTTTACAAACAGCAGTTACAGGCTTTACTAAAAAGGAAAATCAAATTGAAACAGCATTAAACAATGGCGAGGTGTTGATGGCCGACATTGTTTTACTTTCTATTGGTGTGAAGCCTGATACAAGACTTGCTGCTATGGCTGGATTAAAGCTCGGACCGGCAAAAGGCATTTGGGTAAATGAATTTTTACAAACTTCTGATCCGGATATCTATGCAGTTGGGGATGCTATTGAATTTGAAAATCCCATCACCCATCAATCCATGATCACTTATCTCGCAGGACCAGCCAATAAACAGGGGCGCATCTGTGCAAATAACATTGTGCTTGGAAATGTTCAATCGTATAAAGGTTCTATTAATACAGCTATTGTAAAAGTATTTGATATGACGGTTGCAGTTGCTGGTACTGCATCCAAACATTTAAAAGCAGCCGGGATCAATCATCTTGTTTCCACAATACATAATGGTTCACATGCGGCTTATTATCCAGGTGCTAAAAAAATGACCATCCAGATTGCATTTGCTCCCGATAGTGGAAGATTGCTGAGTGCACAGATTGCAGGATATGATGGTGTTGATAAACGACTTGATATTTTAGCTGCCTATATCAAACTAAACAAAACTATTTATGATTTAATTGAGTTTGAACATGCATATGCACCACCATATTCTTCTGCAAAAGATCCCGTGAATATGTCAGCTTTTGTTGCAGAGAATATTTTATTAGACAGATTAAAGGTGTTTTACTGGAATGAACTGGAGCAGATCAAACCAACTGATCTGTTGATTGATGTACGCAGAAAAGATGAATTTGAAGCAGGTCAGATTCCATCAGCAATAAATATTCCGGTTGATGAATTAAGAAACAGGTTAGATGAAATAGAAAAGGATAAACATATTTTCATTTACTGCGAAGCTGGTTTAAGAGGATACCTGGCACAAAGAATATTAAAACAAAACGGATACAACAATGTTTCGAATCTATCGGGAGGTTATCTTTTGTGGAAGAGTTGTACAGCCGAAGCCATATTACTCAATCAATCTTATACTGATTTAATTCCGGTTGAAAAGAAAAGTGAAATCATTCCTCTCCTACCTTTGCATGCGTTATGATGCAAACCTCCTCTCACAAAGCTGTAAGCAACTGGTTACTGTTTGGTGTTTTTATGTTGATCGTTCAGATTCTGCTGGGCGGCATCACCCGTTTAACCGGCTCGGGTTTAAGTATTACAGAATGGGATGTGGTTACAGGCACTTTGCCGCCACTCAACGCAACAGCATGGTTGCATGAATTTGACCGGTATAAATCTACCCCGCAATACCAACTGCTCAACACCGGTTTTACACTCAGCGATTTTAAGTTTATTTTTTTCTGGGAATGGTTTCATCGTTTATGGGCCCGGTTAATGGGGATGGTATTTGCCGTTGGCTTTGTCTATTTCCTTGTTCGCCGGTCTTTTAAAAGCGAAATGATCAAACCATTACTTATTCTTTTTTTATTGGGAGCATTGCAAGGTGCTGTTGGATGGATCATGGTAGCAAGTGGTTTAGTAGGTGATGCAGTATATGTAAAACCAACAAAACTGGCCTTGCATTTTATACTGGCGATGGGATTGCTTTGTTATACGTTCTGGTTTGCACTGCAACTGAAAGTTAAAAAAGAGCAGATCATTCATCATCGTTCGCTCAACAACTTTACACTTATATTATTTGTGTTGCTGATTGTACAGTTATTGTTTGGCGCATTAATGGCGGGGCACAAAGCTGCTACTGCTGCACCTACCTGGCCCATGATCAACAATCAATGGATACCAACCATCTTATTCAAAGAATCGCCATGGCTCATCAATTTTGTTGAAAACAAGATCACTATTCATTTTATACACCGTGGTCTTGCATATCTCTTAACTGTACTCACCCTTGTCTGGTATTATAAAGCTGCTAAAATAAAAAACTCAGATCTCTTACGTATAACAGTTTTCATTCCGCTTGCAT
>JANMOR010000586.1:0-3278 GCA_031369435.1 Chitinophagaceae bacterium | reverse complement strand
GAAAAAAATAAACATATGTCTGCCGGATATATCCCTGCAGGACCGATGTATATCATATTTGCCAGCTCAGTTGTTTCAAATAAATGAGTTTATCTATAACTTTATAACATAATTAAAGGCTTTCTGAAAAGAAAGCCTTTTTATTTTATAATAAAATATAGTAATTGTGAGGGGTACTGCTCCGTTTTTTATACAAACTCATTCTGCTGCTAATTGAGTAAAATGGTAAATTTTACACTCTATCAATCATGTTCAATTGATTTTTACACATCATAAAAGGGCAGGATGAACAATTCAACAATTTTTTTTTCCTGTATGATTTCAAATAAAAAATTAACCCCGCCTGGAAAAATGGGGTGTGGCTAATAAATTATCATTAACCATTAAACATTATCATCAAAACAAATAGAGCAATTTTTTTTGTAATAAGATGCACAGTTGTGTCAAAAAAATATAGTTATGAAATGAATCAGCGGCTCAGCGAATTTAACAGGCATAAAAAAACCTCTTCCGGTAAAGGAAGAGGTGCTAATCAGTTGCCATTAACCATTAAACCTTATCATCAATGGCAAAATAGAATTTTTTTTTGAATTATTGTTGAAACGTTAAATTTTGTTATTTCCAGCTCGGGCTAAAGCTTTTGGCGTAATCATCAAATGAAACTTTTCCATATTTGTTCTCACCAAAATACTTGGCTATCATTTCCATTTCTTTTACTTCCAGCATGCCGGCAATAGCCTGCGGATCTGTTTCATTAACAGGTAAAATTACAGTTGAGGGGTATGCCAGTTCACCTTTTGTAAAGGCAATAGCAATATCATTTGTTTTATAAGCCGGGTTAAAACTGTAGGTTTTTCCTTTCCAGGTAATATCTTTTTTGCTTTCAGCATTTAACTTCACTACATAAAATTTTTGATTGAGATATTGAATGAGGTCCTGGCTGCTGTATGTTTTCCTGTCCATTACTTTACACCAGCCACACCAGTCGGTGTAAAGATCAATCAGTAAAGGACGGGGCTCCATTGCTAATTTTTGTTCAGCTTCTTCTAATGTGAGCCATTGCAGCTTTTCTTTGGGGCTGTTTATTTGAAAAGAAGAAAACAGGAGAAACAGGATAACGGATAAAAAGGGAACCTTTTGCATAGTATTTTTGTTACTTACATCAAATTAAACGTTTTACCGTGCAGAAAATTGTGATTTCAATTACCGGAGCCAGTGGATCAGTTTATGCCCGGCTGTTGCTTGATAAGTTACAGGCAGTAAAAGATCAGTGGAGTGAGGTAGGGGTGGTAATGACTGAAAATGCCAAAGAAGTTTGGAAAACCGAATTGGGCAACGAAGATTACAATAAACTGCCGTTTACAGTTTATTCAACCAATGATTTTCATGCAGCTTTTGCTTCCGGGTCGGGTCAATACAATACGATGATCATTATTCCCTGCTCAATGGGTACACTGGGACGTATTGCCAGCGGTATGTCCAATGACCTCATCACCAGAGCGGCAGATGTAATATTAAAAGAAAGACGTAAACTGATTTGTGTAGTAAGAGATACTCCTTATAATCTTATTCATATCCGTAATATGGAAACTGTAACATTGGCCGGAGGCATTATTTGCCCCGCAACTCCTTCTTTTTACAGTGTTCCCAAAACAATTGATGAAGTTGCGGCAACTGTTGTAGACCGTGTACTTGATTTAGCAGGAATTGATGTAAAGACGTTTCGTTGGGGGAAATAAGAAGTCGGCAACAAACAATATTTATTTAGCAGTCAACTCATCGTAAGCTGCCCCAAGTGGCCTGGCCAAACCATCTCCTTTCCATTGTGTTACAAAAGGAAGTACCGTTGTTTTAATAAATTCTTCTTTTGTTTTACCAGCTTTAATTTCTCCTTCTGTAAACTTCAGCACCTTTTCGAGATATTCACAAAAAGCTTTCAGGTCATCAGTTGTTCCTGTTATTTCATAACCTTCAGCAGAATGACCATAAACAAATTGTGTTTTTTTGTTGAATTTTTTTTGTGCTTTTTCTAAAACAGTTATCCAGCTTTTAATATTGGCACCGGCACCACGATCAACAAAAGGATGACGACGGTTAAACAGCAGATCACCCAAATGAACAATATTGGCATGTTCCAAATGAATTAATGCATCGCCATTGGTATGCCCTGCTCCAAAATAATGTAGTGTAATTTTTTCTTTCCCGATTTTTTCACTCCATGTTGTTCCAAAAGTTTGATCAGGATAGAGTTGTTTATCTTCTGTTTTTGCAGTTTTAGCTGATCGTTCCTGGTTGATTTTTGAATTTTCATGCGCCAGTACATGCCCTACCATTCCTTTGAATGAAATATTACCACTACTATGATCTCCATGATGATGTGTATTGATCAACAGCTTAAACGGTTGTTCTGTTTTCTTTTTTAATTCTTCTATGAGGTGGTTACTCTGATCAGGAAATTGTGAATCAACCACAACAATACCTTCTGTGCTGAGATAAAAAAGAATGGTACCACCCCGCTCAGTAAAGATGCCGATATCATCTGTGAGCATTTTTATTTTCCAGGCAGGCTGTTGAAAGAAACCGGCCAAAACTGTTTTTTGAAAGGCCAATGCTCCCATAGTGAGAGCTGTTGATTGAAGGAATGATTTACGATTCATATGAAAAGTAATTATGTGTTATTCTTTTTATTAATAAAAGTATAATACAAGTTAGATGATCTTTTGTTTTCATCAAACAGAACTTTCATCTTCTTAATATTCCAGCTTACGCAGGGTGGGAGCTTTAAACCAGGTTGCAATTACTACTGCAACGGTCATGCAACCACCAAAGATTACAGAAGGTACAACTCCCATAAGTTTTGCCATCACCCCGCTTTCAAATTGCCCCAGTTCATTGCTTGAATTAATGAACATACTGTTTACACTCATCACTCTTCCACGTAATTCATCAGGTGTTTTTAATTGCACAATCGTACCTCGCACAACAATACTGATACCATCTAAAATGCCACCTATAAACAACGCTGCAAATGATAACCAGAATATTTTTGAGATACCAAAAATGATGATGGTAACTCCAAAACCTGCTACTGCATACAATAATATTTTGCCCTGTTGTTTTTGTAAAGGAAACACGGTGAGCATAATCACTATGAGGATGGCGCCAAAATCAGCTGCTGCGTTGAGCCATCCAAAACCAATGGGGCCAACATTTAAAATGTCTTTTGCAAATACAGGAACCAGTGCAACCGCACCGCCAAACAAAACAGCAAACAGATC
>JANMOR010000526.1:0-8074 GCA_031369435.1 Chitinophagaceae bacterium | reverse complement strand
TTTCTTTTGCTGTTGTTTTTTAATTTCCTGCAACACTTCAATGTATTCAACAGGAACTTCAGCTGCCATGTTTCTGTTGATGCCATAAGGCAAATTCATTTCAAATCTTGTTCCCTTTCCCGGTGTTGATGTGGCTGTAATGGACCCGCCCTGAATTTCCACCAGTTGCTTTACAATAGGTAATCCAAGACCTGTTCCAAAATATTTTTTGGATAAGCCTGAATCAACCTGGTAAAACCGTTCAAAAATATGTGGTAACTTTTTTTCTTCTATCCCGATACCTGTATCTGATACAACAAATTGCAACCATGCTTTATGTTCTGCTTCCATCAAAACGGCAACCTGCACTTTTACACTTCCGCTTTCAGTAAACTTGATTGAGTTTCCTGTTAAATTGATAAGCATCTGCATCAGCTTTTTTTCATCACCAATATACCCTGCAGGCATTTGATCTTCTTTTTCAATGATGAAAGAAAGATTCTTACTGTCGGCACGGTTTTGCATTACATTTTGAAGGTTGCTTAACACATTGCTCAGTTGAAATGGCTCTTTTGCAAACTGGATGTATCCTGATTCAAGTTTAGAATAATCCAGCACATCGTTGATCACTTCCATCAGCAGGTTTCCTGAAACTTTCATTGCATAGATCCATTGCTTTGTTTCCTGTGTATGATTTTTCTTCAACAACAGGTTGGTATAACCAATAATGGAGTTGAGGGGTGTACGTAACTCATGTGTAACATTTGAAATAAACTGATCCTTTACCAACAAAGCCTGGTGTTCTTTTTGAACGGCAATTGATAGGTTGGCATTTAAACGGCTTGTTTCAATCATTTTATATAATACCAGCAAAGCGATCAACAACATAAAAATCAAAGAAACCATGTTCCAGTTTTTATCGAGGTTGAGCATGGTTGTTTTTTCTGAAGTAATAGCCTTGTTTAAATGGGAAATTTTGGAACCCAGTGTATTCACCAACTCCTGTGCACCAAAACTTAATTCAGAAAGATTTTTTTTATTCTCCGGTCCATTGATGATCGCTAATGCGGGAGTGGTTCCTTCAGCACTGTATGCATCCAGTATTTCTTTGTTCAGTGAAACTCTGTTGTTGGCTTTATGTACAAAAATATTTACAAGGTATTTGGGCACATATCCGGGAGAGCTGCCTTTTAACTGCTGCAGGTTTTGCTTTATTTCATCATTGTTTTTATGATAGGCCCCAAGCTTTTTAAAATCACCCGATTGAATATAATCTTCCAGGTTATGATCGCTCTGCGTAATGAGGAACATGGTTTTTTCTATGACCTGCTGATACTTTTCATGTTGAATAACTGAATCGGTTTTAACGGTATGCTCCTGCACAGAATGTAAAACTTTCGATTCAATCATAAAGTTTAAACCAATGCCAACAAACAAAACAGTAATAACAGCTGCAAATGCCAGGATTTGTTTTAAACGGGGATTGCTTTTTAAAGCAGTGGAAATTGGATTCATAGTTTTGGATTATAGTAGGATAAACAGGAGTAAAAATTAAAATTTTTCCATGAAATAAACTACCGGCCAATGCAGCTTTTTTCCTGAATAATTGAAATAGTGCAGCTTAAAGGACCAATTGGGGTCACTCAATCGTAAGAATACCTGCTTTAAAATCGGTAATTACGGATGCCGACGAGACGTTTTAATCGGCAATCAATTTAGTTGATACAATGTCTGTCGGCATTATACCGGAAGGATTTGGCTGATTGATAATTCCATTAAGTATAACTCATCCTTCAATACTTAATTGAAATTTTGTTCTTATTTATAAAGCTAATAAGCTGCATCCACGAATATCGCTGTTATCCATTCTTCCGATTATTCTGAAACTCCCATCTGCATATACTTCGCCCACATCATCAGTTGCAATAAAACTGCAGGAGTAGATATTGGCAAGGTCAATGATATTAATGGCCCCTTTTCCTGTTGTGCTGATGTGCAGCGGGTCATCTTCATCTCTTACCAACGCTTTCATCCATGGCGGACAACGGAACAATCCTTCGCCTGTTGAATAGGCCTGGCTCATCAACTCCGTCATCCCATATTCTGAATGAATCGTACTAACCCCAAAACTTTTTTTGAGTTGTTCATGCATTTCTTCTCTTATCAACTCCTGCCTCCTACCCTTCATTCCTCCCGTTTCAACAATGGTTGTATTGTAACATTGCAACTGGTGTTTCTCTGCAAAGTCGAGCAAGGCAAAACTCACTCCAATTAACATGGTTTTCTGGCCATTTGTTTCCAGCAGCTTTAATGTTTTATATAGTTTTTCAAATTCATGTAGAAAAAAATCATTGTTGGGATGCTGGCTTTCATCCATCAACCGTTTTACCATATATACTAATGAAGAATGTTTTCGTTCAAGATAGGAAGGAAGCAAACCGAGGAAACACCAGTCTTCAGGATTTCCGTACTGTAATTCAAACCCATCAAAAAAAGCATCCTCATACAACGCAATACTCTTCACATAATGCTTGCTTTGTATGGTTTGAGTTGTGCCGCTGCTTTCAAAAATAACTTCAGGTACAAACTCAGTTGTAACAACTTTATGTGTTTTAAAAAAACTGATAGGCAGGAATGGAATCGGAACTTCTGCGGGAACTTTTTCCGTATCTATTTGAAGAGATTTGCAAAAAGCCTGGTAAACTAGGTTATTCTCATACTGAAAACGAAAGACAGTATGGGCCGCAGTGCTGAAATTAGCAGCATTAATCTCAAAAAGATTGTTAACAAAAGAAGGAATCAATTTTTTAATGCTGTATTAATGCTTAAATTTGAAATAAGAACATCTCTCAATGAAAGCAAAACTATTATTTCTTTTTTTAATTACAACAGCTCTCGCCGGTTGCCGGAAAGATAAGTATCAAACTAAACCTTCATTAGAACTGAAAGAGGTAAAAGTGGGTGGCATTCAGGATGCTTCCGGTACAATTGGTTCAACAGTTGAGTTTGAAATTATAGTTACTGATAAAGAAGGAGATGTTGAGGACAGTCTTTTTATTGATAAACTTGATGCAACCGGAATCTGTCCGGGAAATAATCTCCTCCGTGATATTTATAAAATTCCTGATTACCCAAATAAAGATAATCAACGGGTAACTTTCAGAGTGAGATATGCAACCATCAATGTTCTTGGTTATGCCTTGCTCGGAGGCCCCAGTTGTCCGCCACGTAAAGACACTTCCTTTTTTCGCTTTATCGTATCAGACAAAGCCGGCAATAAAAGTGATACGCTTTTTACAGGCCCTGTTGCATTGCCTTTTTAAGCCTTGCATGTAATATGCAAAATCTTAAACGTTTTTTCTTTTTTCATCACATTGTTATTGCATTGAGTGCAACAGCACTTTGTGTTCAAACAATGCTGTTTTATCAAATCAATTCGTTTTCACTCCCGTTGTTGCTGTTTGTTTTTTGTGCAACACTTCTTAGTTATAATATCCATTTTTTCCTGGCGGCTGAAAAAAGCAGGTCCTCTGAACAATTGGAATGGTTTCATCAAACAAGAATATTTACACTTGTTTTAAATTCAATCATTCTATTACTCACACTTTGGTTTTGGTGGCAGATCAGGGAATTAAGCCTGTTTATTTTCATTTCCATTTTGATCAATGCATCTTATACGGCGCCCCTGCTCTTGAACAAACCATTACGCTTACCCGGCTTTCTTACATTCATTAAAAGTTACCTGATTGGTTTTGTGTGGGCCTATGTAACCGTTCTCCTTCCATTATTGCAAATGGAAATTCAATTGGGATTGAATGAAATGGTTCTTTTCGCTAACCGTTTACTGCTGGTGGCCATAGCTACTCTCATTTTTGATTACCGTGACAAGCTGAGAGACTTTGAATTTGGCGTTTATACTCCTGCCAACAAAATGAGCGAACTACAATTCAGCCGGTTTTTTCTTTTGAATATTTTGATCTATTTTCTTTCGGTGTTGTTTTTAACATACCGGTTCAGTAATTATCTCCATTTGCTGCAACTCATCAATTGTATAGTTTTGTTTTTTCTATTTCAGCAATCAAAAAAACAAACCAGCGACTACTTTTACCTGGGTTGGGTGGACGGAGTTTTAATCCTTTCTTTCCTGTTGAGTTTATTCCTGCTGTTTTAATTACATTTGCTAAAACCATGAACGATGGCGAAAGCAGTAAAAACAGCAAAGAAAAAATCTATTCTCACTCCCGTTTCACTCGACTTCTTAAAAAACTATCACAACACCCATTCACCAGTTGGTTTTGAAACCAGCGGGCAAAAAGTATGGCTGGAGTATTTGAAGCCATATATTGATACCTACTTTACAGATCCCTATGGTACAGCAGTGGGGGTTATTAATCCGCAACACCTGTTTAAAGTGGTTATTGAAGCACATGCCGATGAGATCAGTTGGTTTGTAAATTATATTTCACCTGATGGTTTGATCTATTTAAAACGAAACGGTGGTGTTGATCACCAGATTGCGCCAGCAAAACGTGTTTTGATTCATGGAAAAAAAGGAATTGTAAAAGCTGTATTTGGCTGGCCTGCCATTCATACCCGCCTCAGCAACCCCGAAGCAAAAGAACCGCAACCGAAAGTTGATAACCTCTTTCTTGATTGTGGTGCAAGAAATAAAAAAGAAGTGGATGCATTAGGTGTTAAAATAGGTTGTGTTGTTACTTACGAAGAAGGCTTTGATGAACTGGCACATGATTATTTCATTGCCCGGGCATTTGATAACCGGATTGGCGGATTTATGATTGCTGAAGTAGCAAGACTGTTGAAAGAAAATAATAAGAAACTTCCTTATGGTTTATATATCGTTAATGCTGTGCAGGAAGAAATTGGTTTGCGTGGTGCTGAGATGATTGCCCGCAGAATTAAACCGGATATTGCCATTGTTACAGATGTAACGCATGACACTACTACTCCCATGATCAGTAAAATTATTGAAGGCGATATCAGTTGTGGTAAAGGTCCTTCCCTTGCAACTGCCCCCGCTGTACATAATAAGTTACTGGATTTTGTAACGGATGTGGCAGAAAAGAAAAAGATTGCTGTTCAATGGCGTTCATTGAGTCGCAGTACGGGAACTGATACTGATTCATTTGCTTATGCCAATGATGGTTGTCCGTCAGTACTCATAAGTATTCCATTGCGCTATATGCATACAACAGTTGAAATGCTGCACAAAAGTGATATTGAAAATACCATTATGCTCATTTATGAAACCTTGCTGGCATTAACTCCTAAAACCAACCTGCGCTATTTATGATGCAGTTATTATATCTTGATCCTGGAAGTGGCAGTTATTTAATACAGGTGATCATTGCCGGGGCGTTGGCTGTATTATTTTATTTTAAAAATACATGGAACTGGATCAAGAGTTTTTTCATTAAAGCACCTCCCAAAAACGAAGAGGAAAAGAATGAGTCAATCGATTAAACCTCATGCTGCTTCTTTCCGTGATCCATCCGGTTTTATTTATGAAAAGGATGGGACCATCTACAGATTCGTTTCATCTGCCTATCAACTGCATTATGATCTGCTCAAATCTTCTGGTCTTGCTGATGAACTGATCAAACAAAAAAAACTATTGGCCTTTACTGAGATCAATGAAAATCATACCGGCAGGGCTGATTGGCACAAAACATTACAACCACAATTCATACCTTTTCTTTCTTATGCCTGGGAATGGAGTTTTGAACAATTAAAAGATGCTGCTTTAACTACACTTTCCATTTGCAGTTCCTCTTTAAAAAAAGGAATGATCTTAAAAGATGCTACGCATACTAATATCCAGTTTGTAAATGGCAAGCCAAAACTGATCGACACTCTTTCATTTGAACAATATGCGGAAGGCGAACAATGGATTGCCTACCGGCAGTTTTGTGAGTGCTTCCTCAATCCTTTGCTGCTGGCGGCTTATAAAGGAATAGAAGTAAGTAAATTGTTGCTGAGTTACCCCGATGGTGTTCCTGCAGCATTAACTGCAGATTTGCTTCCCTTCAAGACAAAATTGAAACCTGTTATATATCTGCATGTGCATTTACATGCAAATCTTTCAGGCAAAGCCGGTAAAGCAACCTCAACCCAAACAAAAAAAGTAACAAAGAAAAATATTGAACTTATCATAGAAAGTCTGCACGACTGTATTACTGGTCTTACACTTCCGGTAAAACAAACTACCTGGAATAATTATTATGATGAAACCATCCTGAGTGATCAATACCTTTCAGAAAAAAAGAAACTGGTTGCTGCATTACTTAGTGAGATGAGCTATGAAACAGTAATAGACCTTGGCGCTAACGAAGGAGAGTTTTCTTTACTCTGCAAAAAAGAGGCGCAGGTAGTTGCAACAGATTTTGATAGTGCCTGTATCAATTCACTTTACCATAAAGTGAAGAATGAAAAATTACAGCATATTTTACCGTTGGTGGTTGATCTCACCTACCCCAGCCCGGCAATGGGCTGGATGAATGATGAACGATCGGCTTTTTTCAAAAGAAGAAAATTTGATGTTGGTTTAGCTTTGGCACTCATTCATCATCTTGCAATTGAAAAAAACATTTCGTTTGATCAGCTGGCTTTTTTCTTTGCTGAAGTGTGCAATGAGCTGATCATTGAATTTGTACCTAAAACCGATCCGAAAGTGGCTGCAATGCTGAAATGGAGAAAGGATATTTTTGAGCATTACACAGAAGTTGAATTTGAACAAAGTTTTGAACAATACTTCTTCTTGAAAAAGAAAGTACCGGTGCCACATTCAGATAGGACCTTATATCATTACCAGAAAAAACAGTAAACCACCTGCGTTTTCTTCATGAAATAAACATAAAAATTACCGAACTATCTTATACCAACCCGCAATACTTATTTTTATTGTTTATACTATGTGGCAAAAAAAATAATATAAATGCACACATGAAAGAAAAACTTCTTAAAACGCTGCAACAGAAACCATACTTCCTGGTTTTATTACCCTTCTTTTTTATACTGCATGGTTATAATGAATTCTTCAGCTTCTTTTCACTAAAATTTACAATGCTGCATCTTGTGGTGATTTTGGTTACCACAGTAATCTTATATTTTTTTTCGTTTATTTATGTAAAGCATGCAAAAAAAGCGGCTTTCCTGAGCTTCTGGATATTGTTGTTCATTTTAACTTTTGGTAGTATACATGATATGTTGAAAAGTTTCGGAAGTAATTTTTTCAGCAGTTATAAATTTATTCTTCCCTTCTCTCTTCTGATAGGTATTGTTTTCCTGATAAAGGTTAAAAAAAGCACATCCTCTTTTCAACGGACTTATATTTTCCTGAACCTTTTATTGTTCAGTTTCATTGTATATGAACTGGCTGATAGTATTCAACAATTCATTGTCTATAAAAAACAAGGGAATTTAATTGATAACAGGTTTACAGCTTTTAACGATTATCAACCTTCATCAACTCCTACTGCCACCGGTAAACCGGATATTTATTTCCTTGTGTTTGATGGCATGCCTTCTACAAAAGCTATGAAAGCTGAATGGAATTACGACAACGGGTTGCTCGATCGTTTTTTACTGCAAGAGAAATTTTTTATCAGCGAAGATTCAAAAAGCAACTACAATCTTACTGTATTATCCATCAGCAGTACGCTCAACATGGACTATACACCCCCTGTTGATCTCGAACAGGATGAAACAAAAATGTATTTTAAAGCCTCTGCATCTATTCTCAATAACTCATTAACAAAACTGTTGCGTAATGAAGGGTATCAGCAGTTTCAATACCAGCCGGTATCATTCAATAACAAAGACTGGAAGGGAGGTTTATTTTTTGAAGACATGCTATACATGAACTATTTCTATAAAACCCTGCTGGGTCGTATGTACCGTGATTTGGGTTGGCAATTTTCAAAGTTGTTCAAGAACACATCAAAAAAATATGAAGAAAGGAATATAAAAGTTGAAAATGATCTTCACAAAACAATTGAATTGGTGAAGGCGTCTTGCAGCACTAATAAAAAGCAACCACAGTTTGTATATGCTCACTTTGTATTACCACATGAGCCCT
>JANMOR010000511.1:0-3510 GCA_031369435.1 Chitinophagaceae bacterium | reverse complement strand
TGAAAGAAATTCATACTTCCCCATTATATATAACTTTGCCCGATCAGCCAACAGAAAGGATTTGTCCCGATGAAAAAATTCAACGGGTGATCAATGGCATGGCTTCTAAAATGAAAGAGCAAAACCAAAAAGGCTGTCACTACATTGAAGCCATCAATGAGTTTATTGCTACAGGTACGAATTAAACAATGGGAACAATACTCCGGATCGGAACAAGGGAAAGTCAATTAGCAGTTTGGCAGGCAACAGAAGTAAAAGAGTTGCTGTCAATGCATGTCTTTGCTTCAGAACTTGTTTACATTAAAAGTGAAGGTGACATTGATTTAGTAACACCCTTATATGAAATGGGTGTGCAGGGAATTTTTACAAGAAGTCTTGATATTGCATTACTCAACAATACAATTGATATTGCCGTTCATTCCATGAAAGATGTGCCCACACAATTACCGAAAGGTCTTGTGCAGGCTTCAGTATTAAAGAGAGGACCAGTTAAGGATTTGCTGGTTTGGAAGGGTGAGTGGTCAATAGTGAATGGTGAATGGACAATACGAGGAAAAGCAGAATTACAAATAGCTACAAGCAGTATTCGCAGAAAAGCACAATGGTTACATAGATTTCCATCTTCACAAATTCGTAACCTGCGTGGCAATGTGAATACACGTTTAAAAAAATTGCAGGAAGAAAATTGGGATGCTGCGATTTTTGCGGCAGCTGGTTTAGAACGCATTAACCTCCGTCCGGAAAATTCAATTGAATTAGACTGGATGTTGCCTGCACCAGCGCAGGGTGCAATTATGGTTGTTTGCAGAGAAGATGATAAAGCTACATTGGATGCATGTGTACATTTCAATGATGCTGATACTGCTTTCTGCACAAAGATTGAACGTGATTTTTTGAGAGCCTTACTGGGTGGTTGCTCCACTCCTATCAGTGCATATGCAGAAATTAAAAACGATCAGTTGCATTTTACAGGAAACATATTATCCGTTGATGGAAAGCAGAAAGCAGAATTTGAAACAACAATTCCGGTATGGGAAACAAGCGACTTAGGTGTTTATGCTGCAGAAGAATTATTAAAAAATGGCGGACAAGTAATTGCAGATAGTATCAGAAGTAAAAATGTATAATAAAAAATCTATACGGTCTGGAGAGGCTTATGCAGGAAAATAAAATTCAAATATTATCAACACGGCCATTGAGTGATTCATTGATTGAGGAAGCGGCTACTGCAGGTATTGTTATTGATGAATTATCGTTCATTGAAACAGAACCGATACTGGATATTGCCACACAACAGGAAATTGAACAGGCTTATCTGCGGTCGGCCACTGTTGTATTTACCAGCATGAATGCTGTAGATGGAGTAGTTACATGGCAGGATGGACAACAGCCCGATTGGGTTATTTATTGTATCGGCAATACCACTAAACAACTGGTGAAAGAAAATTTTGGTGCCAACAGTGTTGCAGGCACTGCTGGATCAGCAGCTGAGCTAGCCGATTTAATTGCAGAACAGGCAGATGTTGATGAAGTGATCTTTTTCTGTGGCGATCAGCGCAGGGAAGAATTACCAGCAATTCTCAGCAATAACAATATTGATGTACAGGAGATAGTGGTGTATCAAACAATTCCTGTTCATCACAAGATTGAAAAAACTTATGCCGGCATTTTATTCTTTAGCCCCAGTGCGGTTGAAAGTTTTTTCAAAAAAAACAAACCTGCGAACCAAACTATTTTGTTTGCCATTGGTAATACAACTGCAACAGAAATCAAAAAATTCCTGTCTGCCGACAAGGCAGGTACAAATAACAAAATCGTCATCAGTGACGCACCGGGTAAAGAAAGCCTGGTAAGACAGATGATGGAATTCTTTTTGTGAATACTGAATGGGCAATGGTGAATATAAACACACCACGCCTATTGACTATTCACCATTCACCATTGACAAAAAAATTATGACTCAACTTAAGAACGACTTACTATTAAAAGCACTCAGAGGTGAAGCAGTTGAACGTCCGCCAGTATGGATGATGCGCCAGGCTGGAAGATATTTGCCCGATTATATCAAGCTGAGAGATAAATACGATTTCTTTACACGTGTGCAAACACCTGAACTTGCAACAACCATTACGTTACAACCGGTTGACCAGGTTGGTGTAGATGCTGCCATTATTTTCAGTGATATACTAGTGATTCCACAGGCAATGGGCATGCAAGTATTAATGGAAGAAGGTAAAGGACCATCACTTCCTAAAACAATTGTTACGCAAAAAGATATTGATGCGTTGATTACTACCGGTGCAGAAGAAAGTTTACAATATGTGTATGATGCATTGGCCTTAACAAAAAAAGAATTAAATGGCCGTGTACCATTGATTGGTTTTGCAGGAGCTCCCTGGACGATTCTATGTTATATGATTGAAGGAAAAGGAAGTAAAACATGGGATAAAGCAAAACAGTTTGCATACACACAACCTGCAATGGCTCATCAGTTGTTGCAAAAAATTACAACAATCACTATTCAGTATTTAAAAGCACAGGTAAAAGCAGGTGCTGATACAGTACAGGTATTTGATAGTTGGTCCGGAGTGTTAAGTCCGGCAGATTTTAAATTGTTTGCACAACCTTATTTATTCCAGATTGCTGAAGCATTGAAAGATGATGCCCCTGTTATCTTATTTCCGAAAGGAAGCTGGTATGCACTGAAAGACATCAGCGAAAGTGCAGCAAGTGGTGTTGGAATTGATTGGTGTATTACTCCACAGTTTGCAAGAGAACTCACCGGCAATAAGATAACTATTCAAGGTAACTTTGATCCGGCGAAATTACTGGCACCAATTCCAGAGATCAGGAAAGCTGTGAAAGAAATGATTGATGCATTTGGCACACAACGATACATTGCTAATTTGGGACATGGTATTACACCGAATGTACCCGTTGATCATGCAAAAGCATTTGTTGATGCAGTGAAGGAATACGGCCCCCTCTAACTCCCCCGATAGGGGAGAATGCCATCGCACAGCCCTGACTTATATTTAGACATTATTTTAAGTGACGACAACTACCACATATCAAGATCTTGCTTCTCTTCCCCCTTCAGAGGTTAGGGGGCTTTGGACATCATTCATTCATGATCTGCAAAACAGAATCTGTTCGGCAATGGAAGAATTGGATGGTAAAGCAACTTTTTTTGAAGATATATGGGAGCGACCAGAAGGTGGCAGGGGTAAAACAAGAGTAATTACCAATGGAAATGTTTTTGAGAAAGGTGGCGTCAATACGTCGATTGTATTTGGTGATGTAACAGATGCAATGCGGACACAACTCAAGATAAATGGTGCCAAATGGTTTGCCAGTGGTTTGAGTTTGGTGATTCATCCGCTGAATCCATTTGTGCCGACCGTTCATTGCAACTACCGTATGTTCGAGTTGTACAATGAAAAAGAAGAGGTCATCGATCGTTGGTTTGGTGGCGGTACAGATCTTACACCTTATTATTTATTCGATGAA
>JANMOR010000495.1:0-5188 GCA_031369435.1 Chitinophagaceae bacterium | reverse complement strand
ACAACAATCAGACATCAGAAATTAAAAAATAAGAAATTCATTATGGGTTTAAAAGCAGGAATTGTGGGATTGCCAAATGTTGGAAAATCAACACTTTTTAACGCTGTAAGTAACAGCGCCAAGGCACAGGCAAGTAATTATCGTTTTTGTACCATTGAACCCAACGTAGGTTTGGTAGATGTGCCGGATATACGTATTGATAAACTGGCTGAATTAGTAGTGCCCGATCGTACAGTGCCAACACAAATTGAAATTGTTGATATTGCCGGTTTGGTGAAAGGCGCCAGTAAAGGCGAAGGTTTAGGTAATAAATTCCTTGCCAATATTCGTGAAGTAGATGCTATCATCCATGTGATCCGTTGTTTTGAAGATGAGAATGTGTTGCGTGAAGAAGGTGCTATTAACCCGGTGAGTGATAAAGAAATTATCGATACAGAATTACAGTTGAAAGATCTGGAAACAGTAGATAAAAAAATTCAGCGTGTTGAAAAAACAGCCAAGGTTGGTGATGCAAAAGCAAAAGACGAATTACATGTTCTGTTGAAATGTAAAGCACACCTGGAAAAGGGTAAAAGCATTCGCAGCCTTGATTTAAATAGCGCAGAACTCGATCTGATACAGGATTCATTCCTGCTTACACAGAAAAAAGTTGTGTATGTGGCCAATGTAGATGAAGCCAGTATGCACACAGGTAATAAATATTCCCAGGCATTAATTGAATCGGTAAAAGATGAGGATGCAGAAGTGATTGTGATGAATAACAATATTGAAGCACAGATCAGTGAAATGGAAGATCCGGATGATAAGCAGTTGTTCATGGATGAATATAAGATGACAGAACCTGCGCTTGATCGGTTGATCCATGGTACTTATCATTTACTCGGGCTTCAAACCTATTTTACTGCCGGTGTACAGGAAGTAAGGGCATGGACCTTTCACAAAGGCTGGAAAGCGCCACAATGTGCTGCTGTTATACATACCGATTTTGAAAAGGGATTCATTAAAGCCGAAGTAATTGGTTATGATGATTACATCACTTATAAAACAGAAGCCGCCTGCAGAGAAGCTGGCAAATTAAGGATTGAGGGAAAAGAATACCTGGTGAAAGATGGCGATGTGATGCATTTCAGGTTTAATGTATAAGTAAGCCCAACCCTAAAGGGAGTAATGAGCTTATGCTAAAAAGCCGATTCTGTTTGAATCGGCTTTTTTAATGCTCCCTTCAGAGCCGGAGCAAAAAAATCCCCCGGGAAAACCCAGGGGATATATTTTTTACTGAAGGCTCTTAGAGAAACTTTTCAGCTTATGCTTTTTTAGCGTATTTCTTTTTGAATTTATCGATACGACCTGCAGTATCTACCAGTATATTCTGACCGGTAAAGAATGGATGGCTGGTGCTGGAAATTTCCAATTTTATGAGGGGGTACTCATTTCCATCTTCCCATTTTACCATTTCTTTCGATGGAGCGGTAGAGCGGGTTAAAAATGAATAGCCATTGCTCATGTCTTTAAACACTACAAAACGATAATTCGATGGGTGAAGTTCTTTTTTCATAATTCCTGGGAGTTTTCAGCACGATTTAGCCGTGCATTTTTTTTAAAACGAAAGCGCAAAATTAGGGGTAAATCCTCTTATGGCAAAATGAAATTTATCCCTGTTTCCCGGGATAAAAAGACATAAAAAAAGGAGCACCAAATTCTTAAATGTAATCGCTTTCGCTTTCACACTTACTTATCTAGTGCTCCCGGATCAGCAATTATCTTTTGACGGACTTTTGCTGCTCCACCACCTTCTTCTTTATTGCTAAATTTTCCAGCGGCTTTGTAAACTAAAAGTAGTTCAGGAACATGATTCATTCCAAATTTTTAACTCATTTGATATTCACCTGTTCATCACAGGTTTATCCACATAAAAAAGCAATAAAATGGGCTTTATAAACAGTTTATGAACGCATATTTTCGAATTGTAAAGGAATGCCAAGCTCCCATCCTTTTGATGCCTGGATTACTTCCTGCAGATCATCAATTTTTTTACCCGTTACCCTTACAATATCATCATTTATGGAAGCCTGCACCTTTAAACCAGACTCTTTTATGATCTTGACGATCTTTTTGGCATCCTCCTGTTTCAACCCGTTTCTTACCTGCACTTCCTGCTTAATAAGTTTACCACTTTGAAATGGTTCCTTGCTCTGATCAAAAGCTTCTGGTGCTATTCCTTGTTTATGGGCCCGGCTGATGAGTACATCAATCAACTGCCGCATCTTCATTTCATCTTCCACTTCAATGTTGATTTTAAAGTCTTTTTTGTTTAAATCAATTTTTATATGGTTCCCTTTAAAATCAAACCGGTTTGTAATTTCTTTCACTGTTACATTCACGGCATTATCTAAAGCTTGCGGATCCACTTTACTTACAAAATCAAAAGATGGCATAAAATATAAAATTGAAGTAAGAATAAAGAGGTAAGAAAACACCTCTGGTAACAGTGCAAATGTAATCGTTCAGTAATAATTTCAAATATTTCATTCCCCTTTTCATCAGCTGATAAAAAAGAAACCCCGGTAGAAACCGGGGTCGTCAATCAACATGAGAAATATATAGAGAAATAATAACCGATTAGTTGTCGCCTGTCTTTACACGATTTTGTTCGTCTGCTGCACCACTTGTTTTACGACGGCCATTGCCATTGATCTTTCCTTTACTGAAACGGTAAGTGAATGTCATGCCCACTGTTCTTGAATCTCTTTTTTGCTGGAAGTTTGCGTGAATCAGCCCATATTTGATTTCGCCTTGTCCTCTCTGTGTCCACAGAATATCTCTTACACTTAATCTTACAGTTCCTTTACCTTTTAAAACAGGCTTACTTACTCCAAAATTCAATTCACCTAATGGTCTGATATGAAATACTCCTTCATAGCCGGCTGTTCTGTAAAATCCACTGATTTCAGTTGTCCAGTCTTTTCCGAATTTGTAAGAATTAGATGCACTCAAAACCATTGTTGTTCTGCCCAGGGTTACAAAGTCGCCATTAACCAAACCTTCAAACTTGTTGTTGTAAACATTTACATAAATATTACCGCTCCACTTTTTAATTTGTTTGAAGGCACTTACTGCTACACCAAACTGTTGTTGCTTGGCAATATTTGCACGCTTGATGTAAGACTCATTTCTTTCTTCATTCTGCTCCAATACTTCCTGGATAATATTATTGGTGTTGGTATAGTTGAATGTTGTTGTCAGGAAACCTTTGTAGGTATGCGACAATTCAATGTTATGACTGAACTGAGGTTTCAGGTTAGGATTTCCCTGCTCGTATGTATAGCGATCAATAAATTCTACAAAAGGATTTAAACTTTCATAATCAGGCCGGCGGATCCTTCTGCCATAATTCATGCCTAATGAATGCTTTTCATTAATTGCATATTGAATATATACAGTTGGGAAGAGTTGTGTATAGTTTAAGTTGAACGTTGTATCAAAATCAACAAACTTTTCTTTATCCTTATGGAAAGCATAGCCCGTTGAATTTCCTCTTGCTGAAGTATTTTCTAAACGTAAGCCAACCTGTGCACTGATCTTTTTATTGAGTTGTTTACTGAAGTTGATATAAGCTGCATTGATATTTTCTTTGTAAACAAAATCGTTGCGGCGAGCAGAATCCAGCTTCATATTGTTATTGATCAAACTATCATAACGGGCAACGTTATCTGTTTCAACAAAACTTGTTTTAAATCCTGCTTCAAACTTCAACCCTTTTTTGAAAGGATGTACATAATCAACTTTTGCACTGTAGATGTAAATATTTTGTGGTAAAACGCCGTACAAAGTATCAGGCATTTTAGGTTGAGAATTGTTTTGATAGCTGTTAATCAGACTTTGTGTGGTAGCTGCATTATATCTTAAATGATCAATATCAGCTGTTATCTCTCTTCCGGTTGTATCAAATACATGTCTGAAATTAAGATTTGTACCAAAATGTTTCCAGGTTGAAGAATTATCTGCTTTACCAAGTGTTTTACTCAACAAGCTATGATTGGGGCTGAAAATATTAATATCACTTGTACTAATGAATTGACCCGGGCTGTAGAAACCATTAGCTGTAAAACCCAGTGTTGTTTTCTTGGTTGCAAAAAAGTCGAGACCTACTTTTCCGTTCAAACTCCTGTTCTTATGAATCATTCTTGTTTCCTGTTCAAATAAGGAAACCACTTCTTTAGTTATTGCATTTGAAAAACTTCGTTGAATGTCTAATTCCTGGAAAGAATTTCTTGCGTTGAAATTTCCATTTGCAAACACATTTACTTTATTCTTTCTGTAGTTAAATACAAAGCTATTATTATAACGTTGGTAGCGGCCTTGTGTATAACCGGTTGTAACACTTCCGTTATAACCAAACTGGAGGGTTCTTTTGGTTTTGATATTGATAATACCACTGTTGCCGGCTGCATCATATTTTGCAGGAGGATTGGTCATGATCTCAATCTGATCCAGTTGAGATCCCTGCATGTTACGAAGGAAATTTGCAAGATCAGCACCGGATAAATAAGCAGGTTTTCCATCAATAAATACCTGTACACCTGCTTTTCCTTTTAAACTGATATTACCATCTTTATCAACAGTAATACCGGGCGATTTTTCCAATACCTCTAAAGCATTGGCTCCTGCATTGGTTGGTGAAGCGTCAACATTCACCACCAATTTATCAGGCTTCTGTTCAAACATAGGTTTGCGGCCCTGTACAGTTACTTCTTTTAAACCCTTTGCTTCAGGTTGTAAATTAAAAGATGGAACCACGGCATTGCCACCATCTTTTAATTCAATTAAGCCGCTGATTGTTTTTTTGTACCCAATTCCTGTTACTCCAACATAATAGCTACCCTCTTTTACAATGTCAAAAGCATATGCCCCGGCTTTATCGGTAATAGCAGCTTTTACAAGGGAAGTGTCTTTTGCTTTGTACAGAGAAATGGTTACACCAGCTAATGGCTTTTGTAACTCGTCCATAACTTGTCCACTTAATGATGAGGTTTTTTGAGCAAATCCGGCAAATGATAAGGTTAAGAAAGCCGCAGTTAGAATTGCTGAAATTTTTTTCATGATGATTCAATTTGATGATTCGGTTTAATGATTAACGAGTACCTGTCGTTTTAGATTACATGTCAAAAGTAGGTTCTATGTTTTACAT
>JANMOR010000444.1:0-2913 GCA_031369435.1 Chitinophagaceae bacterium | reverse complement strand
TTGTAATGAATTATGCATTGGGTTATAAAATTCAATACCAGCTCGATTCATTTATTTATGATTACGCAACAAAGTTCAGTGCCTATGTTGGTGTTGCTTTTTATACGGAGCTGGATTCAACAGTAGAACAAAAACAGATATGGGCACAAAACAGGGAGAAAGCATATTTCGGTTCAAGGCTTCATTTCATGCGTTGTTTTTACGACAGTTCGTTATATGAAAATGGTTTCGCACTGGAACAAATTTATACGGATAGTGCAACAGGGAAAATGAAGATCAGTTCTCTGGAAAATCCATACGACTCTTCTATTTATGTGTTGGTTGACAGTGTTGATAAAGAGATCAACTTGTTTGGTTTGTATCGTTTGGTATATACAAAAGAGCCAATGGAAAAAGAATATCTCATCGCCAATAAATATCCTGCATCGTCGAAAGAACAATTATCAACACTTGAATTCTTAAATGGATTTGTGATTACTGAAAATGGATTCTTTTATGATCAAACCGAAGTGATCAACAGCGGTTACTGGGCCTGGAAAAATTTAGCCGATCAGTTGCCTTATGATTACTGGCCGGAGGAATAGCGGCCATCCTTTTATTATTTTGCTTCCAGCTTTTTCACCTTTTCCCAGAGCTCTGCAATCCGTTTGATCCAGATCAATTCTTTTTGTGCAACCCTTGCTTCCTGTGCAGGTGCACCCCAATAAGTTTTATTTCCTTCCAGGTCGCCTGCCACACCTGTACGGCCCAGCAGTACAGCATTGGCGCCAATGGTGAGGGTTTTATTTACCACCACCTGTCCCCAGAGTGTTACCCCATCTTCAATGGTTACACAACCTGCCACCACAACGGCCGCAGCAAACAAACAATTTTTACCAACTACGGTATCATGACCAATATGGATCAGGTTGTCGAACCGGGTTCCCCGTCCAATACGGGTATCATGGCTCACCCCTCTATCAATGGTACAGTTGGCACCAATTTCTACATCATCTTCAATCACCACCCTTCCGCAACTTTCCATTTTTTTATACCACACATCACGGTTCTTTTTTCCATTGTAATAAAAGGCATCGCTTCCAATAACTGTTCCTGATTGAATGATGACATTGTTTCCAATAACACAATGATCATAAATAGAAACGTTGGGATGAATGATACAATTTGTTCCGATCGTTACATGATTGCCAACAAATGCACCGGGCATGATGACTGAACCTTCACCAATGACAGCAGAATCACTGATTGCTTTTGCTGATGGAGTAAACGGACGAAAATGTTTTACAATTTTTAAATAAGCTTCAAACGGATCATCGCATATCAACAAAGCTTTTCCTTCCGGTACGGTTGCTTCTTTATTGATGATGATAAAACTTGCTGCTGAATGAATACACTTTTCATAATATTTTGGATGATCTACAAACACCAGGTCACCGCTTTCAACTTTATGAATTTCATTAATGCCGGTCGCCATTCCATTTTTATTTCCTGTAACAGAAGCACCAATTAATTCTGCTATCCATTGTACTGATACCGGTGAAGGAAATTGCATATGCTGATTTTTTTCAAAGGTAATACTACGCTTAAATCTTATTCAACATAAATGATGTTGTACCGGTTTGGTCATCAACTTTGGCTGATTGAATCACAATAACTGCAGTTCTTTTTAAAAACTGTTTGCTTCATTTTGAACCATTTTTCTTCTTTTAAGCACTAAACTCAGTTGCTGGCCTGCTTTTCTAAAAAAATATTTTGGCTGTTATAAACATTTGAAAAAGACTGTATTCAAAATAAATACAGATCAAATGCCCTGCATTGTACTAAACAGTTCAAAACTGCAGTTGCTTTCCCATACAAAATCAAAACCGCTGAACCTGTTGACAGTCATGCATTACAGAAAAATAATTTTCATAGCGCTCAAACCTTGTATTCTTTTCCTGCGACTTATACATTGAATTGCTTTTTAAAAACAGCTGCAACATGCTTCAAAACACATAGGCCTTTTCCACAAACAACCTCAAAATGTGAATAAAATTATTTTTGAAATACTTTTATATTAGAAGAATTTATTTTTAATATTGTGACGGGAAAGAAATTTCCCGGTACTTACTAACCCATCCATCATAAAAGCTCGGTGTCTTCCGGGCTTTTCTTTTTAGATCAACTCTCGTTTACTATCTACATTTTTATCAGCAATGAACAATTGATATAAGCCGATTTTTTTTGTAACGGTTTCGTTTCCCTTAAACAGAACAATGAATAAAATAATCCTGAACAAATGAAATTCTGTACTTTGCTGAAAATTAAGTTATGATTAAATCAATGACGGGGTTTGGAAGAACAGAGGAAGCAACCGGTGATAAAACTTTTTTGGTAGAAATTAAATCGCTTAACGGAAAACAGTTTGAACTTAATTTAAAACTCACTCCTTTATTAAGACCATATGAATTTCATATCCGCAATTTGCTATCAGAACAATTAATGCGTGGTACGATTGATTGTACGATTATGCTGAAACAAAACGGAGGTAATGGTGCAATTACCATTAATAAAGAAATGGCCAAAGCTTATTTTCAACCATTGAAAGAAGTAGCAGCAGAATTAAATCTTGAACTTAGTGAATATATTCTTGCTGCTATGCTTCGTCTACCCGATGTGGTTGTACCCAACACCGATGTACTGAGCGAAGACCAATGGAACCAGTTTCAGAATGTTTTAAAAAATGCATTACTAGCCATTAACAAACACCGGGTGCTGGAAGGTGCCGCCTTGGAAAAAGATCTCATCGAACGGATTAATAATATCCTGGCTTACCAGGAAAAGATCAGTGAACTGGAGCCGCTCCGCCAGCATAAAATGAAAGAGGAACTCCGCCTCAAAATGGAAGATCAGCTGGGCTAAGAAGGTTATGAT
>JANMOR010000376.1:0-1531 GCA_031369435.1 Chitinophagaceae bacterium | reverse complement strand
TAGGGGATCGGGCCCATGTGCATCAGGCGCGGCGCCTCGTGGCTGACGAGACCCATGCCGTGCGCCATGAAATCGCTGTAGGCCTTGTGCGGCGAGGCTTTCAGCATGGTCTCGGCGATGGCGAGAATATCGCCGCCGCGCGTGCCGGGTTTCACCGGCTTACGGGTTGCCTGCTGCACCTATCATCGGAACGATGATGCACAAACCTTTAAACATTTCTTTGAACAGCAAGGCTTTCAAACGGAGTTCTCCGATGGGTATATGTTATTTCCTTACGATGACCAGATCAAACCTCCTTACTTCAGAAAAGGAATCATCAGGGCATACAAAGCAAAACAGTAAGTATGGAAATGACGGGTTTGAACGTTGATAAAAATACATTGGCAGAAAAGTACAGGGAACTTAACAGTGCTTTTGATCAAAAACTGATTTTTCATTTAGGTGCTGAAGCAGGTTTTTTTTCGGAATATAATAATATGGTGCTGGCTATGCTTTACTGTTTGAAGCATAAGATCAGATTTACTTTGTTTTCAGCTGATGCTAATTTTAAATATGAAAAAGGGTGGACAGATTTTTTTCTCCCTTTTTGCGAAGAAGAGCAAAATCATTACCATGCATTGTATCATCGTCGCCGGCCTTTGCAATTGCCAAAGAGTTCTGGTAACGGATTAACCAGGTTTATGATTAATCAAATCATCAACCCGGCCCGGTTACAAAAAATCAAATTTCAGGACAGGCTGACCAAGCTGCGTTATTTCCCGGAAGCAAGATCAAGTTATTTCACTTATGAGCTATGGGATGAATTTCATTCAGGTTATATGCAGGACACCGATTTTAATATACCCGAGCTTGGCATTATTGGAGATGTAAGAGATGGAAGCAGAGTATTGATTGAACTGACATGGCGTTATCAACCCGCAGTAGAACGGGAAATTGAAAAGAATATCCATTCAATTGAATTACCCGCTGAATATATTGGATTGCACATCAGGGGGGGCGATAAGATCATTGAACGTGAATTGGAAGAAATTGAAACGTATATTGTAAAAGCTGAATCACTAAGCTCCTGCAGAACGGCTTTTGTATTAACAGATGATTACAGGGTAATCATTGAACTTCAAAAAAGCTACAGTCATTGGGATTTTTATACACTTTGTGAAAAAACCAGCCTTGGCTATTTTCACAATGCATTTAATAAGGAAGACAATGCATTTAAACGTGACCAGCATATTAAATTATTTGCTTCACTTGATCTGTTAACAAAAGCAGCATTTTTTATTGGAACATACAGTTCCAATATTGGTGTGTTCCTGGGAATGCGGATGGACCGCACAAAGTGTTTCGGTGTTGATTTTGATGACTGGCGTATTTCTTAACATAAAAATACTTATTCAGAAAATTAATTAATACTACAAATGAAACAACTGTTAAAAAAAATCACACCTCTTTACAAATTGAACCCATCGCTTTGATTGCTGCAAATGCAGATCATGCGAATGGTTCATTAAAATTTATTGTGATTGAAAATGGT
>JANMOR010000344.1:0-2148 GCA_031369435.1 Chitinophagaceae bacterium | reverse complement strand
CTGATTACAACTATACCTTCATCTTCCCAAATTTCTTTCATAAGTTTTTCTATTTCTACGATCTGATTTATATTTTCTGAAAATATTTTTAGTGCTTTTGTTTCTTTTTCCGTAAGAGAAATACTTCTATTCTCAATTTTAAGAACATTTTTTTCTTTATAAAATCTAAAGTCTCCTAATTGTATATAATCATTATTATCTAAGATTGATTCTTCCTCTTCCATTGATTCTTTCTCTTCTTTTTTCCGAAACTTGTTTTTCATATAAAAACCAAGAAAACCCAAAGGAATCATCAACAGCAACAACCAAAAGAAATTAAATTTATTTTTCTTCAACAATTCAATTTCAATCACATAACAACCAACCTCCAGTGTACGACCCCTGCAAGGTGTTAAATCGCCTGTTTGGCTATTTATTTCGAATGCTAAGACCGTTTCATTTTGTTTACAATTCCTCAAATTGACTATATAATCGTTTGCCACGGAATTTTTGAAAAATGTTCGTTGAACTAAATTGATGAGTGAATCCGAAATAAAACCAAGGTCATTTTGAAAGGAGATTTGATAAGTATGTTCATTTAATTTCTTAACCGGCATCACCCGTGATGATGAATCATTCGCTGCAAGCAAAAGCTGGTGTCCTATATCACGCAATACAACTTCTACATGCTTCCCAGGGATTTCATTCTTTTTACTGATAAATGCAACAGCAGAAATCAAAATAGCAATGATCATGATTGAAGATCCCAACAGAATAAACGGCTTCATGTGTGCAAATTAATCCATTAAACCCTGGTTTTTGCTGTTTTTACAAACGTTTTACGTGTCTTTTACAACTCTTTACTATTAAAAAGCGGCGGGCTAATAGACAACCGATAGCTTTACTTTATTGTTTCACCAAATCAATGATCGTCATGAAAATCTATAGCCTTGCTTTTTTGCTCGTATTTCATTCGATAGTTATCGGATTCAACTTGGTATTTCCAATCACGGATAGTGAGCAAAAACCAACTAAACATAAGCCGGGGGTTGCAAACCTTGTTTTTAAATCTACTGATGGCGGACAAACATGGCAGGACATCAGCGAAGGACTGCCCGGAGATAAGCTGGAGGGTAGTCTCTTTGTAAATGATCAGGGGTTCTATTTACGTACCGGCAATTATATCTATCACAGTAAACCAAACAACAAGGCGCCTTTTTGGGAGAAAGAGATTTTCCCTGACGAATATAGCAACATTGCCCCTGGTAAGAACGGGATGTTTGCATACGATTACCACCAGGGTCAATTCAGGCAAAAAATAAACGGATCGGGTGAATGGTCGCCTATATACGGGAACTTTCAGTTGAAAGGGATAATCGACGTTGTTGAAACTGCCGGTGGCACTGTTTTCATTGTTTGCGACCGTGGCCGTGGCCTTTTTAGATCCACTGACAAGGGAAAAAACTGGAAAGAGGTTACTCGTGGCGTATGGAAATTGGCAGAGTCAAACGGTGTGCTGATGGCGAACAGCACCAATGGGATCATAAGATCGACCGATGATGGCGAAACCTGGAAAACTGTGATCAGTGAGGGCGGTGTGGGTATCGATATAGCACCCATCAAAGGTGGGTTCGCTGCTATCACCTTCAATACACAATCGAATACCAGGAGAATTAGAACATCCTACGACGGAGGTAAAACCTGGCAGGCAATTGATGCCGGTCTTCAGACGCAAACCTTTTTTGTGCCGGTAAACAAGTCACTGTCTCCGGTTAATCCAACCGATTCAGTATGGAATCCCAATAATACCGATCTTCCGGAGCAAGCCTTTATCAGTTCAATTGTTGAGGTTGGTGATTCCTTCTTTTGTGGTCATCCTAAAGGTATTTTCGGTTCAGCCGACAAGGGAAAAACATGGAAACTGTTACTTCCTTCAATAGAAAATAAGGTGTTCAATTTATTTGTTTCAGGCAATGTGATTTATGCCATACCAAGAGAGAGAGGATGTTGAAAAATCAGGTTAACATTTGTTCAGTTATTTTCATCGAAGAGTTTTTTTTAACAAGACGCTACAGGATTAGTACCGTTTATACTTTTACCGCATGAGCAAGAATACAGGAAACAGTACCATTATAGCCATATCTTTGTTTACTGATGGGAAAACATGAA
>JANMOR010000338.1:0-8780 GCA_031369435.1 Chitinophagaceae bacterium | reverse complement strand
CCCCACCCAACCTCCCCAAAGGGGAGGAGTAGTTAAAGTGACTGTAAACTTTCTTCAATTGCTTTTATTTTTGCTTCAGCATCGGCCTTTTTCTTTTGTTCAATTTCCACTACCTCAGGTTTGGCATTTTGAACAAATCGTTCGTTGCTGAGCTTCTTTTCAACCGACATGAGAAATCCTTTAAGATAAGCCAGGTCCTTGAATAATTGTTCTTTTTGAGAAGACGTATCAATGGCCTGTTCAGTTGCAATGTAAAATTTATCTTTTTGAATAACAATTGAAATAGAACTTGTAACTGAGGTTGATACATAGGCAATACTTTCTGCATTTACCTGTTTGGCAAGAATTGATTCGATTTTGCGATAAGCTTGCTCCTGATTTGTTTCAATTGAAAGTTTGATAATGTCTTTCGGCTTGAGTTGGTTTTTAACTCTTGTATCACGCAGGGCCGTTATTACTTCCTTTAACAATGAAGCCAGTTGTAATATTTCTGGGTTTGTTAACGAAGCAGGCTTCATTTGTTTAATTGTAATATCATCACCTTCTTTCCTTACTCTTAATTCATGATAAATTTCTTCTGTAATAAAAGGCGTGAAAGGATGAAGTAGCTGCATCAACTCTTCAAAAAAATCAACTGTCTTTTCATATACAGAAGAGTTAATGGGTTGTTCATAAGCAGGCTTCACCCATTCAAGATACCAACTGCAGAAATCGTCCCATATTAATGAATAAATTGTTTTTAATGCTTCACTCAATCTGAACTCTTTAAACTGTTGTTCAATTTCTGTTTTAGCTTCATTCAATCTGTTTCCAAACCATTCAACTGCAAAGCTTTCAGCTTGGGGCTCGTGGCTCAAAGCTTGTCTTCTTTCCCACATCTTCACCAGCTTCAATGCATTCCATAATTTGTTGTTGAAGTTCCGTCCCTGTTCATTGCTGCTTTCATCCCATAACAGATCATTGCCGGCAGGAGAGGCAATCATAATGCCGAAGCGACATGCATCAGCACCGTATTGCTCAATCAGTTCCAATAAGTCGGGTGAGTTACCCAAACTCTTACTCATTTTTCTTCCCTGCTTGTCACGAACAATGCCGGTGAAGTACACTTCTTTAAATGGAATTTCTTTTTTGTATTCCATTCCTGCCATGATCATACGTGCCACCCAAAAGAAAATAATTTCTGGAGCGGTTACTAATGTATTGGTTGGATAGTAATATTCAACATCTTTATTACCCGGATTGCTGTAACCTTTAAACACTTCAAAAGGCCAAAGCCAGGATGAGAACCAGGTGTCGAGACAATCTTCATCCTGAAAAAGCAGTCCCCTTCCCGCCTCACCCAAAGGAGGAGGAGCGCCATGTTTCAAAGCCCACTTATTTAAAGCCTCAGGTTCATTTTCAGCAACATAATAATTCCCTTCCTTATCATACCATGCCGGTATACGTTGCCCCCACCATAACTGCCGGCTGATACACCAATCTTTGATATTCTCCATCCAGTGACGATACAAATTTTTAAACTTGGCCGGATAGAATTTAATCTCATCATTCATTACCACTTCCAATGCAGGGCCTGATATTTTTTTCATATCAATCCACCATTGCAAACTCAACCGTGGTTCAGCTATAACATCTGTCCGTTCACTGTAACCCACTTCACTGGTATAATCTTCTGTTTTTAATAAGAATCCTTTTTCTTCCAGCTCAACTACAATTTTCTTTCTTGCTTCAAAACGATCTTCACCAATATGAATTTGTGCTTCATCATTCAGTGTTCCATCCTCATTAAAAATATCAACTACTTCCAGGTTGTGTTTTTGACCGAGTTGAAAGTCGTTCATGTCATGGGCCGGAGTTACTTTTAAAGCACCGGTGCCGAATTCCATCGTCACATATTCATCAGTAATAATTGGAATGCGTCGGTTGATCAATGGTACAAATGCAAATTTTCCATGTAGGTGTTTGTAACGTTCATCTTTTGGATGCACACATATTGCTGTATCACCCATGATCGTTTCGGGGCGAACTGTGGCAATAACAATGTACTCATCAACACCATCAATTTTATAACGTAAGTGATATAGCTTTTGATTTGTTTCTTTACGAATCACTTCTTCATCGCTCAAAGCTGTTTTAGCTTTCGGATCCCAGTTGATCATACGTTTACCACGATAGATATATCCTTTATTATAGAGATCAATAAAAACATTAATAACAGATTTGTAATAGTCGGGGTCCATCGTAAAAGCAGTACGTTCCCAATCTAAACTGCATCCGAGCTTTTTCAATTGCTGTAAAATAATACCACCATACTTTTCTTTCCATTCCCAGGCATAACTTAAAAATTCATCCCTGCTCAAACTTGCTTTTTGAATTCCTCTTTCCCTAAGCATGTGTACAACCTTTGCTTCTGTTGCAATAGATGCATGATCAGTACCTGGAACCCAACAGGCATTTTTCCCATTCATACGTGCACGACGAACTAAAATATCCTGAATTGTATTATTCAAACAATGACCCATATGCAATACACCTGTTACATTAGGAGGAGGAATTACAACAGTATAAGGTTCTCTTTCATCGGGAATGCTGTGAAAATATTTTTTTTCATTCCAGTACGAGTACCACTTTTCTTCAGAAGTTTTATGCTCAAAATTTTTGCTGAGTTCCATGCAGGATGTCGCTTTTAGGTGGGCAAAGTTAAGGAAAGGAGTTTTGTGAGTTAGTAGATGATATATAAAAGAAAGAGGCTGGCCAAAGCCAACCTCTTATTTCTCTTAATGTAAGTTGTAAGTTTTATTTTTCGTTCGATCCGTTTTCAGGAATATTAAACAATGCTGCTATCTGTGTATAACTCATTTGCTTGATTTGTTGTATAGTGAAACCGGCAGCAGGTCCATTAGTAAATCGACCGCCGGATAAACCAGCAGCAATCATTACATAACGGAACTGAATATTTGAGGTATTCAAGCCAGCAACATTGAACAAACCAACATTACCAACTTTGTAAGTTAATGTAACTGTACCGGGAGTATTAAATGCTCCGGAATATTCATTGATGATTGAATAATTAGTGCCACTCAGGTTTACATAAGAAACCTCAGAGTAGGGTAACAATACAACATCGGGGTTTTTTACGATGGCCACATTTCCTGCATCAATCGTTGCTTTTACTATAGGAACATCTTTAAGATAAAGCAGAATAACATTCTGTGCAACAGCAGCAGCTGTTATAGAAGGGGTGGTTCTGGAAGCAGTGTGTACTGAGTTTGTACCGTTTGATCCTGCAACCCAGTTTGTTACGGTTGCCCAACTTGAATATAAAACACTTGGAGCCGGAGCAGCAGGGCCTGTTGGACCAACAACTCCTACAGGACCAGCAGGGCCAACAGCACCAGATGGGCCAATGATACCTTGAGCTCCCTGAAGACCTTGTGGCCCCTGAATACCTTGAGGGCCAGTAGCACCTTTATCTCCTTTTGAACAGGAAACAAGTACCATCACTAATATGAAAGATGATAGAGATATGATAATATTTTTTCGCATGACGTATTTATTAATTAGTTACTGAATATTAGTTATGGTTATTTTTCGTTTGAACCGTTTTCAGGGATTTTGAAAATACTCAAAACCTGTTCATATTCCAACGCTTTAATTTGTGCAATGTCATAACCAGCAGCGGGGCCTGAAATAAATCTTGTACCTACTAATGTACCGGAAATCAAAATATACCTTGTTTCAACTGTACCAAGAGTTGCAGTTGTATATGCCCCTGTTGCACCGTTATATTTATAGAAGAAACGAATATTTCCTGCTGCATTCAGTGAAAAATCAATTTGATGTGAAATGATTCCAGTGCCTCCTCTGATCCTGTAAGGTAATTGTGCAGTTGTAGCTGCTGTTATTCCACCAGGAATGCTGCGTATAAAGGCCATTACTACACCTTGGTTCATAATGTTTGCAGTAACACCTGGGGCAGCCCTGTCATAAATAAACTGGGCGCCATAAAAATTAGCATTTGTAGTTACCCAATTTGCTGCTGTAGAAGTTGCCCAGCCTGAGTAAGTAACATTAGCAATACCAGCTGAACCTTGTGGCCCCGCAGGTCCAGCAGGTCCTGCAGGTCCAATTGGCCCTTGTGGTCCTGTTGGTCCCTGAAGTCCGATGGCTCCGTTTGGTCCTGTTGTTCCAATAGGTCCACGATCTCCTGTTTCTCCTCTGCGGGAGCAGGCAGCTAACACGATTGTTAATTGAACAAGTAATATGATATATGTTATCTTTTTCATTTTTTTGACATTTGAAGTTTTAATTGAATCGATCAATAAGTAAAGTGTTTAGTTGTTTAACGTTGGTTGCTGCCATTAGCAGGCACATTAAATTTTTCTAAAACTTCATTATAAGTCATTTGCTTTAACTCTTCTTTTGTATAACCCTTTGCAGGGCCATCTACAAATCTGCTTCCTGAAAGTGAACCAGGAATGATCAGATATCTGAATTCTGTTGAGCCAATAGTTGTAACTGTCCATGGTAATGCACTTTTATACAAGAAGCGAAGATTGCCGGCAGAAGGTATTACATAGTCGTAGTAATCATTATAGCTACCGTTTGTAGTGATTGTTTCAGAGTTTGGAAGTGGAAATACCAAGCCTGCTACCAGAAAAGGGACACCTCTCATATAGCCTAACACAACTCCTGAATTGATAATGTTAGTAGTAATACCCGGAGCAACATAATCAAATATTGCATAAGCACTATATGCTGATGCACCAGTTGTTGTCCAGAAAGTAGCTCCAACTGAT
Organism: Chitinophagaceae bacterium; assembly: GCA_031369435.1. Lineage (GTDB taxonomy): Bacteria > Bacteroidota > Bacteroidia > Chitinophagales > Chitinophagaceae > Lacibacter. The sequence continues at coordinate 3,981 of JANMOR010000338.1, read as the reverse complement.
GGTCTTGAAGGAATCCAACCAGAATAAATGATGTTAGATACAGGGCCAACCGGGCCAGCTGGTCCAACCGGACCTTGAGGACCTGTAACACCTTGCGGGCCTGAATTACCTACGGGGCCCTGTACACCTGTTGCCCCAATTGCACCTTGAAAACCTTGGGGGCCTGTTGCACCGGTTTCTTTTTTACAGGAAGAGAACAAGATAATTCCTAACAGAAGCATTTGCACAATACCAAATGTCAACTTTCTCATAGCATTTGTGGTTTTTGAATGATTGTTAAAATAATTATATATGATCTTTTTTGAAGAACAGTATTAATTTGGAATCAAAGGAAATGGAATAGTTAATCGGGAAGGATGTAATGGATATCTTCAGCAATATAGAAACGATTTCACAAAAGAACAAATCTGTTATTAAAAAAATCATAAAATTCTATAAGGAAATTATTGATTTTTTTATAGATCATCCTTGTTTAAAATAAAAAAAGCCCGGTTATGGGCTTTAAATTTTTTGAGAAAACAATCTGTAGCTGTTTATTAAAACAGCGAATAAGTAAAGTTCAAATCATAGGCAATTACTTAACCGAACATTAATAAGGTTACCAATGCAATTGCTGCGAAAAAAACAATAACGAATACAGTTGTTTTAGCTGCATCGCTCATGTGAAAAGAATTTGATGCCATAACTTTTAAGTTTTTAAGGTTACTAAATTCTTCCACAGGAAATACGGAATTAAAGCTGGACTAACCAGTTACATATTAAATTCTTTACAGGTAGGGATAGATGGGACTTAAACCAGTGTAAATTAATACAGTTTTTGGTTTCAGCAAAATTCTGACTGCTTAAATTTGTGGTTTCTGAGGACTTTTATCTTATTTTCGGTCATTCTATGCTTTATGCAATAGTTGATATTGAAACCACAGGGGGGTATGCCTCAGCTAACAGTATTACAGAAATTGCAGTGTATATCTACGATGGTCATGAAATTATTGACCAATTTGAAACCCTGGTTAATCCACATCAACCTATTCCACATTTTGTAAAGGTGCTTACAGGTATTTCAGATGAAATGGTTCAACTGGCACCTTCCTTTGAAGAAATAGCCCCCCGTTTGCATGAATTGTTCCAGGGAAAAGTATTTGTAGCTCATAATGTAAATTTTGACTACTCCTTTGTTAACCATCAGTTGCAAACTTTGGGTTTTAGTTTAAACTGTAAAAAATTGTGTACAGTCAGGTATGCACGTAAGATCTTTCCAAAACTGGATTCTTACAGTTTAGGTGATCTTTGCAAACATTTTAATATTCCTATGCAAAACAGGCATCGGGCCGGGGGGGATGCCAAGGCAACTGTTGAATTATTTCAATTATTAAAACAGCGGGATGTAAATAATCATCTGCAAACAATGATTGGCAAGCAGTCGAAAGAACAATTTTTGCCTTTGTATCTGAATAAAGAAGATATTGATCATTTGCCATTAACACCGGGAGTCTATTATTTTCATGACGCAAAAGATAAGATTGTGTATGTGGGAAAAGCAATTCAATTGAAAAAAAGAGTTGTGAGTCACTTCTCTAATAATAAACCCTCAAGGCAACGACAGGAATTTATGCGGAATATTCATCGCATTTCATACAAGCAATGTGGAACAGAGCTAATGGCATCTGTTTTGGAAACGATCGAAATCAAACGACTTTGGCCTATATATAATAAAGCCACTAAAGGATTCGAAGCCAGTTACGGCTTGTATATATATGAAGATGGAAATGGATATATGCGTTTGGCAATTGATCGTAAACATAAACACCTGCAGGCAGTAAAGTTTTTTTATAGTAAACATGAAGGACTATCAGAAATAAAACGGATTGCAAATGAGTTTTCACTTTGCTACAAACTTTGTTTTATTGATCGTTCAAATGAAACTATCTGCAGCTCTCAATCCTGCGGAGGTGCATGCCATCATAAAGAAACACCTGTTGATTATAATCAAAGAGTTACAGACGCAATAGAACAATTAAAAAAAGAATTACCCAGTTTTGCTATCAGGGAAAAATCATATTTCAACAACCAGGACTCTTGCATATTAATGGAAGACGGGAAGTTTTATGGCATGGGTTATGTTGATGTTGATTTTAATTTATCCCTAAAAGATGATTTGAGAAAACAATTGGAAATTTATCCTGAGTATGATTTTGTTCGTAACATCATCACCCGGTATGCGTTTGAGCAACCCGACAAAGTAGTGTGGTTATGATATGCAGTTGCAGTAAGTTTATTTTAAACTAATAATTTTTTTGATTATTGCCTTGTCCACACATCAGTCCTACCAATCAAAGAAACACCTATAAACCCCCGAACTTTAATTGAGTTGTTGTTTTCCATAGCTATTTTGCAAGAATATGTTTTGCCATTCTTGGGATCATAGATTTTACCACCGGTCCATTCTTTATCACTTGTATATTTAAACCCCCACATATTAATCAAACCCATTACAGGGCGTGAATGATTTTTTTCATCGGGATGATTTTTATCCAGCTTAGGTTTGCCGGTTTCAGGATCATTGGGTTCTTTCAGCCATGTGATCTTCCCCTGGTATTTATCAGCATTTTTATAAATCTGGATAATACCTGTGCCTTCGCCGTTTTTCCACGACCCGAGAATAGCATCTGCATTGGTCTGTTCAATAGTAAAAGAATACGAAGCAATAAGCACCAGGCTGATAATCGAGAAAAGAATAAATTTTTTCATAATGGCATTTTTTTGTAATCAGGGATTGTGATTAATCACCTCAAATGTAATCAAGCATTTGTTCTGTTGGTGGATGCTTTTGAAGCTTTTGAAAAAAAATTTGATTATTTAACGCTCTTACAACATCTTTGCAACACAATGAACAAAGCAATTGTAAATAATCAGTGGTGGTGGCATACAACTCTAAGGGGTCTGTAATGCTATTACTGTGATTGTTCCAATCATATTCAGACCCCGAATTAGTTCGGGGTTTTTTATTTGTCTGAACTGGGATTCGTGGGATGAAAGTATTTGTGATATATCGTTCAGGTATAGTAAAATTTAAAATTGTAAGTGGGGTTGGGGATTATCCAAATCATCTAATGAATATAATAAATCCTGGTTCAGACAATGAAAAAAATTAAGATAGAAACGACATGCAAAAAAATGCTGGCAGATGTATTTACGCCTGTTGGTATTTATCTACGACTGAGGGATCGGTTCAGGGATACCATCCTGCTCGAAAGTACAGATCATCATGCAGCAGAAAACAGCTGGTCGTTTATTGGTATCAATGCGATAGCAGGTATGGAGATCAGCTCCACCACCAGCATTGAATTTAAACTGCCCGGACATAAACCTGAACGTATTGCCATCAAGCAATCAACAGAAGTACCGCAGCAGTTGTTTGACTTTATGAATCATTTTGAAACAAGTGGCGATTGCAATGAAGCAAAGTTTGCACAGGGACTTTATGGTTATACAACTTACGATGCTGTTCAATTCTTTGATACCATCAATCTGAATGCAGAAAGAAAAGATCCTGCAGCTATTCCGTTGATGCGATATCGACTTTATCAATACCTGATTGCGATCAATCATCATAAAGATGAATTATTCATTTGTGAAAACAAGATCGCCGGTATTGAAAGTGATGTAGCTGTTGTTGAAAGTTTGATCCGCAGTAAAGATGTTCCTGTTTATCCGTTTGCAGTAAAAGGTGAAGAAAGCTCAAATGTAACCAATGAGGAATATGTGGAGATGGTGAAGAAGGGAATTGCCAGTTGCCACAGAGGTGATGTATTTCAAATTGTGTTGAGCAGAAGATTTCAGCAATCGTTTAGTGGTGATGAGTTTAATGTGTACCGTGCACTTCGCAGCATCAATCCTTCTCCTTATTTATTTTTCTTTGATTATGGTGATTATAAGTTGATGGGTTCATCACCCGAATCACAGATCATCATCAACAATGGT
>JANMOR010000335.1:0-14209 GCA_031369435.1 Chitinophagaceae bacterium | reverse complement strand
AACTGTTTTGCTCCAGTTCTTTGATGCTTTCAGTAAAACTTTTGTTCACAAACGGGAATCCTTCAACTGCAATACCCTGGTCTAAAAAGCCACAAAGTATACGAAACAGCATGGGGTGAACTTTGTTATCCAAATCGAGCTGGTAAACATCCTTCCAATATTTGCGCAGTTGACCGATACGTGGATGATTGATGGTATCATATTGTTTGCTGATGATTTTATTCTTCCATTCTGCAACATTTACCTTCCCTTTTTTATCAGCAATGATCATTTCCAGAATATCTTCCCGTATTCTTCCTGTTTGATAAAGCTCCCTGAATTCACTTAGCTGTAAACTTACCTGGAAACCAAATATTTTCGATGCTTTAAAAATGGCATCATAAAATTTCATGTGTTGAAACGCATGCAATGAATTATGATGAATAAAATCTTTCAATGCCTGTTGCGATGGAAGAAAATGTTTCAGCTCATGCAATACATGGTCTTCATTAAAATGGACGGTGTTCATTTTGTAAATAATTAACGGACCGATTGAACATTTGTCTGGTTTTCTATCTTATACGCATCTTTAAAGCCAACTAAACTCAATGCAATGTTTTTCAGTGGCGCTTTAATATCTCTAAACTCTTTGATGAGTTCCAGCACATCATAATCAATATACTTTGTATTTGATGCATCCACTATTACAATTGATTTTGCAGGCATATGATCCAGTGTTTGCCTGATTGCAGCTTTATTTAAAAATGAAACTTCTTCCGAAAGTTTTATATTGATCGTATCGCCCTCTTTATGTTTTTCAGAATGAAAAAAGTATGAGTTTTTCAGATTTCCATGAAGAATAGCACCTGCAGCCGTTAGTATTCCTGCACCTACGCCAATAATTAATCCTTTTCCACTTAACACCGGAATAAGCGCCAGCAGATCAATGGAAATAATAACGATTACAGTTACAATGAATGGAATAAACTGGTACTTACCTGCTTTCCAGAAGTTAATAAACACGGCAGGTTTTGCCAGTTTCCATCCGGTAAGGATGAGTATTGCAGCGAGTGTGGCCAGTGGAATTTTATTTAAGATAAACGGAATTAATAAAACTGTTGTAAGTAATAAAACAGCATGAATGATTGTTGAAAGTTTTGTCTTTGCACCTGCATTTACATTGGCACTGCTTCTTACAATTACACTTGTTACCGGTAAACCTCCAATCAATCCTGAAACAGTATTACCTACACCTTGTGCAATCAGTTCCCTGTTGGTATTGGTTACTCTTCGTTCCGGATCGAGGTTATCAACTGCTTCTACACTCAACAATGTTTCTAACGATGCAATTAATGCAATGATGAAGCCATACATAATTACAGTACCGTTAGTAAAACCCTTCAGATCAGGAAAAGAAAAAAAACCAAAAAACTCATTAGCAGAAGATGCCACAGGCAAATTAACCAGGTGTACATTTTCAAGTATTTGCAATTTACTGCCTGTAGAAAGCCATATTTGATTGATGACAACACCGGCAATAACTGCTACCAGTGCACTTGGAATAAATGGCAGTTTCTTTTTTAACGGCGACTTATCCCAAAATATCATGATTAAAATTGAAATAACAGAAATAACAGCTACACCGGTTTCTATTTTTTGCAGCGGGATCAATAACTCATGCCAGTCTTCATTGCCATAGGGAAACAACTCGGTAATATGCCCCTGGTCGTCAGTATCTTTTCCAAATGCATGTGGAATCTGTTTTGCAATAATTAATATACCTATACTGGTGAGCATTCCCTTAATGACACTTCCCGGAATATAATTAGCAATACCACCTAATTTTAAAACGCCAAGCGTTATTTGCAACACACCTGCTATAACAACAGCGCATAGAAACAAATTAAAATTTTCTAAACCGCCAAGTGATATAATAGCACCCGCCACTAATGTAGCCAAACCTGCTGCAGGCCCGCTTACACTTAATGGCGAGTTACTTAGCGACCCTACCACTAATCCTCCAATAATTCCAGCAATAATTCCACTGAATGGTGTAGCACCACTTGCTATGGCAATACCTAAGCATAAAGGAAGGGCTACCAGGAAAACAACAAGGCCGGAAGGTAAATCCGATTTTAAATTTTTAATGCTGATCATTCTTTTCTTATTTCGGTTGATGATGATAAAAATTATACGGTTTCTTTTGCTTCAATATTGCTTTTTTGTTTTCTGTTCTTTGTAAGATTTTTAAAGAAATCTACTTTGCCTGTATCAATATCATATACACCGCCAACAATACCAATCTTGCCTTTTGCAAACATTTCTTTTACAATTGTGCTGCGGGTTAATATTTCTTCAAGGCTGTTTTCTACATTGGCATAAGCAACATTATCGGTAAACATATGATCGTTTTCGTCTTTCAGCAAAGCTTTGCTGATAGAAGGTTGTATGCGTTTCAACAGATCGGTGATGTGCCCGTCAGCCACACCATCTTTAGCACTTTTAATAGCCCCGCATTCTGTATGACCAAGTACCATCAACACTTTTGCACCAACATATTTTAATGCATACTCAATACTGGCAAGGATATCATTGTTTACGATATTACCGGCAATACGGATGCTGAAGAGATCGCCCAGTCCCTGGTCAAAAATTAATTCTACTGATGTGCGTGAATCCATGCAACTTAAGATTACTGCAAAAGGATATTGTCCTTCTCTTGTCTGGTTGATCAACTCTAAGTGATCATGATTAACTGAAAGATTTTGTATAAACCGTTTGTTACCTTCTACCAGTAATTCATAGCCCTGGTAAGGGGTAAGATTTTCTAAGTATTCTTTTGAATGCTTTTTCATCATTTTAATATTTAATGTAATTGCCACAGATGTATGACAACATGATTGGAATAATGTAATTGAAAATGCGGCTTACGTACAGCCGTTAAGTGTAAGGGATATTAATTATGCAACGTTGGGTGGAGGAACCAACAGTTCGCCATGAAAAGCAATGTAGTTTCTTGCATCTTCGCAAGACCGGTATTGCCTGGCACTTGCTAAAAAGGCATCTTCTTTATGATGGTCGTGCAGGTATTCTTCTGAAAAAGAGCTGTTACCTGGAGCTTTTTCTTCGGTTGAATTACCATTACCAAAAGGATTAGCACTTTCCTCTTCATTACCTGTAAGAGGCGAAAAGTCTTTTTCGGTGTGCTGCTGCTTTACAATTTGCTGCTGACAGGCAAAGACAAAAGGCAGACTTACAGTAAGCCATGCCAGAGCCAGCATCATAAAAATGGTTGATGCTTTCTGAACAATAGAATATGTCTTACGTTTCTTTATCATGAAAATGTGCTGCAAGATATGAATTTGAGTTTTGGAAACCAAGCCACTCATAACTTATAGGCGGTGAAAATAACACTGAATCAATCGGTTTGTTTACTTTTATTGTCATTTTTCTATTAAAAAATTTTAACAGGTCTTGCTCACATAAACAAACATCTGTTTGTTTATTAAACTTGTACTAAAAAAACTGTTTATGAAACCATACGAAATTTTATTAAACGAGAATAAACTCTGGGCAGCAAAAAAAATAGCTGATGACCCTGAATATTTTGACCGGCTGGCTCATTTACAAACTCCAGAATTTTTATGGATCGGCTGCAGCGACAGCCGTGTGCCTGCCAATGAAATTACAGGAACAGAGCCCGGTGAAATTTTTGTACATCGTAATGTAGCCAACCTGGTAATCAATACCGATGTAAATGTTTTGAGCGTACTCGACTATGCAGTGAACCATCTAAAAGTAAAGCATGTCATTGTTTGTGGTCATTATGGATGTGGTGGTATTAAAGCAGCCATCACCCATCATGATTTTAAACCGGTATTAAATATGTGGCTGCGTAACATTAAAGATGTGTATCGTATTCACAGGGCTGAACTGGATTTAATTACTGATGATGAGTTGAAGACAAACAGGTTAACCGAACTGAACGTATTGGAACAGGTGTTCAGCCTGGCAAAAACATCTATTATTCAACGTGCTTGGAAACATGAACAACGTCCCGATCTGCATGGATGGGTGTATGGATTAGATAACGGGATTATTAAACCTGTGTTTGATATGAAAGCGGGGTCGCATATTGATGAGTTATATGAATATGATGATCTCTAATTCAATGTTCAATTTTTATTTTCCGCTTGATGATATAGGCATGCCATAAGATCATTGCCGCAATGGTACGGTATGGCCTCCATGGTTCTGCAATCTGTAACAGTTCTTCTTTACTTGTATGAACAGGCAGTTGCATTCTTTCCTTAAGGCTCTTCACTAATGCAATATCTCCAAGGGGAAAAAGATCAGTACGCTGCAATGCATGCATAAGGTAAACATCTGCTGTCCAGTTGCCGATTCCTTTAACAGCAATAAGCTGGGCTCTTACTTCTTCATCCGTCATCAAAGAAAATTTTTTCAACTGCAACTGTTTTGTTATAACAGCATTTGCCAGTTCCTTTACATATACTTGCTTCTGTCGGGTGAAATAACATGCTCTCAACTCTTCATTACTCATTAAGAGAATTTTTGCAGGTGTTACTGTGCCGATTTTTGTTTTTAGTTTTTTGTAAGCAGCAAATGCTGCAGCTAATGAAACCTGCTGTTCAAGAATGGTAAGTACCAATGTTTCAAAACCCTGCTTCCTTGTCCACATCGGTGGATAACCGTGTTCTTTGATAATGGCTTTGAGATGAATGTCCTGTTTAGAAAGTTGATTACAGTATTGATGAAAATTATCACGAGAAAAAGTATGAATCATGGCTAAGAGATCAAATGAGAAAAGGAGATAAAAAAGGTTGATTAATCAGCAAACTTGATAACATACAATCATCTTTAAAGTTTTAAACCACTCTCTTTTTTCTCTTTCTAACTCTTAGCTTTAAATTTTGCTATCGCATGTTTTGTAAACTCACTCAATACTAAGCGGCCGCTGATCTTTGCACGTTCTATCAACAATTCATCCCAATGCTCGGTTCCTTTCCAGAATATTTTTTTCATCTCGGCCATGGCTTCGGGAGATGAATGAGATAATGTATCCGCCAGTTTTTGAATAGATTCATCCATAGCTTCAACTGTTTGATGCAATTCTGCAAAAAGGCCTTTTCTTCTTGCCCAATCTGCATTTCGCCAGCTTGCAGCATCAACGGCCAATTGTGTAAAGGCAGATCTGCCGATTTTTCGTTCAACCGCCGGGCCTACTACAAAAGGACCGATACCAATTGCCAGTTCGCTCAATTTTATATCGGCGCCTTCAACTGCAATAGCATAATCTGTTGCTGCAGCTAAACCAACACCTCCTCCAACACACCGTCCATGAATGCGGCCAATAATCAGTTTGTTACACTTACGCATGGCATTGATGACATGTGCGAAGCCGCTGAAAAATGCCAATCCTTCTTTTTCATTTTTAATGGCAGTCAATTCATCAAAACTGGCACCTGCACAAAAAGCCTTTTCGCCGGCCGATCGTAAAATGATGACAAAAACATTGGGATCAGTAGCAGCATGTGCAAACACATGTGCCAATTCATGCAAAGCTTTTGCAGGTAAAGAATTGCTTTGCGGGTGAAAGAATTCAATGGAAGCAATGCCTTTATGCGTTTCTGTTTTTACATACGCTTCGTTTACCTGCGTTATCATTCGATTCGGTTTATTTTGAATGTTTAAATTACTGCAACCAAAGCATAAATACAATGAGTTATTGATGTAATTTTTTTACCATTGTTAAAATTGTTGCCACACCTGTAATTTCGTTTGTTTCATCAAAAAACTCCACCAGCCATTTTACAATTCCCTTTTCTATATCGTCGCCCCGTTTAAAATCTTCGGGTTTCTCAACGATGCGTTTATCATTGGGTAATTTTTCTTTACAGGTAAACCTGATATATACTTCTGCACCCGGGTACACTGGTTTAGTAAAACGCAGTTCATCAATTCCATAATTCAACAACACCGGATTTTTTTCATAGCCATCAACAAATAAACCAGCTGCAATGCTCATGATAAAATATCCATGCGCTACCTGTTGCTCAAACATGGTTCCGGTGAAATCGGTTGTTTTGATGTGCGCATAAAAATGATCGCCGCTTAAATCGGCGAAGCGATCAATGTCTTCACTGGTAATGATTCTTTTTTCGGTAATGATCTGATCACCGATCTGCAACTCTTCAAAATATTTTTTAAACGGATGCTTGCCCGGATCTTTCCCCTTTGCATTTGGCTGGTACACATTCGTAATAGCAGTGATGGTGGTTGGTGAACCTTGAATGGCTGTTCGTTGCAGGTAATGTTTCACTCCACGAAGTCCACCCATCTCTTCACCACCACCTGCACGACCGGGACCACCATGCACCAATAATGGTAGGGGCGAACCATGACCTGTACTTTCTTTTGCGCATTCATTATTCAACACTAATATTCTTCCATGATGTGTTGCAGCACTAATCACATATTGTTTGGCAATTTTATTATCAGCGGTTACAATGGAAGAGCATAAACTGCCCTTCCCTAATTTGCTCAATGCAATGGCTTCGTCGGTTGTTTTGTAGGGCATGATGGTACTTACCGGACCAAAGGCTTCAACTTCATGCACTTCTTTAGCTGCAAATGGATTTTCATTCATTAATAGTATAGGAGAAAAGAAGGCTCCTGTATTTGCATCTGCGTCAACAACATTTACACTATCCAAACTACCGTATACAATTTGAGAAGACGCTAATAATTTCTGTACCTGTTCTCTTACTTCTATACGTTGCGTTTCACCTGCCAATGAACCCATTCTTACTTTTTCATTCAACGGATTTCCAATCACTGTTTGGGAAAGTGAAGTTGAAATAGCTTTCCACAGATCTCCTATTTTATTTTCAGGAACAAAGATGCGGCGGATACCTGTGCAGCGTTGCCCGGCTTTTAAAGTCATTTCTTTACGCACTTCTTTGATAAAAATATCCCACTCTGGTTTATCAGGTGTTACATCATCGCCCAATACAATACAGTTCAACGAATCTGCTTCCATATTAAACGGAACATTCTCACTTAAAATTTTTGATTGACTTCTCAGCATCAACCCTGTTGATGCACTACCCGTGAAAGTGATCACATCCTGGCTTGTTACATGTTCCAGCAAGGAGCCTGCACTGCCGCAGATCAATTTCAACGCACCTTCGGGTAGTATTTTTGAAGCGATGATTTCTTTTACCACTGCTTCGGTTAGATATGAAGTAACCGTTGCAGGTTTTACAATTGCCGGCATTCCTGCTAATAAATTCACTGCAACTTTTTCCAGCATGCCCCAAACAGGAAAATTAAATGCGTTGATATGAATGGCCACTCCTTCTTTCGGTACAAGGATATGTGTGCCCATGAATGTGTTGTTCTTGCTGAGGTTATGACTTTCACCATCCATACAAAATACTTCATCAGGAAATTTTCTGCGTAATGATGCATTGGCAAATAAATTTCCAATACCACCTTCAATATCTACCCAGCTATCGGCTTTGGTGGCACCTGTTTTATAACTGATGGTGTAAAATTTATCTAAGTGATTCCTGAGATGCAGTGCCAATGCTTTGAGCATATTACCCCGTTCATGAAAAGTCATTTTACGAAGTGCAGGGTTGCCAACTGTTCTTGCATAGTTGGTGATAGATGCAAAGTCTAATCCTTTTGTAGAAGCTGCACCAATAGCATCGCCTGTAACAGCATTGAAAAGTGTTTGTCCGTCACCATCACCTGTGATCCAGTGGCCGGTAATATAATTTCCGAGTTTATTCATAATGCAAATCGTTAGTTGCGAAGTTAAAATGAAAAGCCGTGTTACCCGACGGCTTAACAAGATATTCTATTTGATTAAAGCAATCCAAACTGCCGCAAATGATGCGTTACATGTTTATAATGCAACCGCACCCACTCCTCATAATTTAATTCGCCAAATACCGGATGCACAGATGTTGCGCCTTCCTGGCTGTTGAAATAATTAAAGAAATGATTGACTTCGCTTTCGAGTTTATTAACTGCCTGTTCTGCAGTTGCATAATGAACAGGTAAAGGTTCTTCACCAATAATTGAAAGCGGGGCTTTTGTATTTTCTCTGAACTGTTTATCACTCATTAAAAACTCTTTGAGTTTCAACAGGTGTTCAGGGGTAGAAACCAACTCGAAGTGTAATTTTTTTGTTGACACTTTAAAAAATGCTGACACATGTTCTACCATTTGCTGAAAATTCATCTTACCCCACTTCGGGGCCATAGCAGGATCAGCTGACCTGATGATGCTGATATACTGATGCTGCAGAAATTGTATTTTTTCATCCATGGTAAACAATTTTTTTCAAAAGTAACCTTTTACATTATTTCTATTCATTCACTTTTTTTGAAAGCACAAAAAAGCCGCAAACAAATGTTTGCGGCACAGCTATAGATTTTGGGTAGCTGTAAAACTGATTATTCAAATGAATACTTGCCCAGCCATATTTTTTCATAATCATCATCATGACCTATATAATACCGGGTATTTGTTTTATCGTCTGTTAAACTTGTATGATTCCGATACACCAGGAATTTTCCTTTTTCTCCTAAACCTGTAAAGTCGGCAAGGGTATTTGCTGAAAGGTTGATCTTTGCAATACGTGGAAAATAATGCGGTGCATAGGAGGGGCTTCCATTATACGCATCAGCAATTGATTCGTAAAATTTCACTACTTTAACTTCCATCAACTCCCAGTAAGCAGTGCTGCCATCTGCACTCAAAACAAAACTCTGTTTGCCTGGATAGGATTCACTTTTGCTATCATCAAATTCTTTTTCAGCTGCGTACTGCGCTTTTAATGTTCCATTCTTGTCAAAATGCAAACAAACATAGTCGTAAAACTTATAACTGTAGGCACTGCCATTGTTGGTGATTTTTTTATCATTCAACTGTCCTGCAACAAGATAATCGCCGGCAGGAGTAATGATGATATTCTGTATAACCATTTTCTTTCCTTCATAAGGATGGCTTTTCTTTTGTGATGGAGGAGTTACAACTTTTGCCTTGAAATCTTTTACTGCTGTTGTACTGGCAAATACCAACTGCCCTTTTGAAATACGCAGCAAATGAAAGTTGTCAAACTCATGTCCCATCACCTTCTTTTCATATTTATCCATTTGCTTATTAGCACCCGTTGAATAACCGGGGTTATCGATAGGTGCAAAACTGGTAAATACTTCATTATAAGGATCATTACTTTTATCGGAGCCGGCCACAAAGAAAAGATCGCCATGTACTTCTGTATAATCCATGATCAATGTATTGGGAGATGGTGCAGTGAATTCATTACTGCTTACCAATTCACCCTTATGTGTAAATTCGGTTAACATATACTTTTTGACATCGGCCATTCCTTTGTTAGGTGCAAATACTGCAAACACATTTCCAGATTGTAACTTGCCGCAATACACCAGCGAATAATTTCCATTGAGCGGCACTTTGGTCTCTTTCAGATTCAGATCACTACTGATATGCAGGTAAACAAACTGATCATCATCATCTTTTCCTTTATCATAACTGGCGAGCACCAGCACACTTCCATCTTCATCGTTAGAATATGATGCAAAGCCTCTGTACTTGCTGTCGTTATTTTTGGGTTTTACACTTTCTTTGGATAGTCGTTTACCCCACTGATAGGTTTGACGATCATAGTTCCAGATCTTTTCCCACACTTCCTGTTGAAGTGTAAGGTTCATGCTCAATACATTGAATGAATTACTTCCACCAACAAATGCAGCAACAGAAGTAACCTTGGTATCAGGATTTGTTTTTTTGTTTTCTTTTGTTGGTTGAATACCAATATATCCCAGGCTTTTATCAAACACATAATCTTCATAAGCTACCTGGTCGCTTTTCTTATCCACCTTCATTTTATAAGTGAGCTTAATATTACCGTCTTCTGCAAAGACAGCATCCACCAGCATTCCTTTTTTGGCAGCTTTGGAAAGTTCCTGGTTGATTTCTTTTGTTTGTGCTGAAAGATTGCTGCAGATCGTTAATGCCATAACGGCAACGAATATCTTTTTCATACTTGTGATTTTGGTGAGTGGGGCTAAGCTAAAACCATTTACAGGTATAAAAAATGTGAGAATAGTAGTATTAGAGACTCTTGTGTCGCTTCCGTTCTAAAATTTCCTTTTTACTCGTTACGATTATGTTTTTAACTGCAATAAAGTTCAATAACGAATAAAACTTGTAGTCCTGCTGTTAAAAGTATTACTACTCCCTAAATTTGTAAAAATATCCTGTTGTCATTGGTGATCCGCTTCCGTAATCCCTCACTTCCTTTATCAGCAACCCATTTTTATCGTATGTGTAAACAGAAGAACGGGTATCTGCGCCGGTTGTTTTTTTCGATTGCAACAAGCCGGCAGTATTGTAGATATAAGTAGTTACTGATTTACCCTCACTATTGGTTTCAGATGTTTTTATCAATTGCCTTTTTACATTGTACTCATATTTTGTATTGCCGCCATCAGACGCCCGCCGTTCTTTTATTTTATTATCCTTTGTATAAATGGAAGTATCGCTTGAGGCTCCTTCAATTTAGATAGCTGTATAAATGACGTCAACAGCATATCTATAATATCTTTTTGCCTTACTATTACCAGCAAAATGCATACTGTCCGGCATCATTTTTTCATTATAAAAAATCTTACAGGTCCAGTTTGGATTTTTGAAGGTTTCATCTTCATAGGCCGATTTTATTCCCATTCCATTTTCATCATATAAAGTATATTGACTGCCGCCCATTCCTGAGCTTATACTTATCCTGATTTTATTTTTTTTAATTGTGGCTGCATCAGGAAACTGGCAATAGGTAACAATTGACAGAAGCAAAAAGTAAACAAGACTTAAGAGATATTTCATTGCAGTATCATTTATGATTACTAAAGAATCTTATTCTTTCCCTTTTTCTTCAGCTCGGTTTTTAAGTTGCCGGAACAGAAGTTCAGGAAAGTAATCTTGATTAAAGATGCTGATTTTGTCAACAGGTAACAATGTGATAATAGTAGTATTAAAGAAATCCTGTTTTTTTGAGTGCCTCCACTCTTGAATTTACCTGGAGTTTTTCATAAATATTACGAATATGTGTACGAACAGTTTCAATGCTGAGAAATAACTGATCGGCAATTTCTTTATAACGATAACCTTTACTCAGTTGCTCCAGTATTTCCTGTTCCCGTTTACTGAGTTCCTGAAAATATTCGTTAGTTTTTTCTTTTACTGTAAATGCTTCAATTACTTTGCGTGCAATCTGGCTGCTGATAGGTGAGCCTCCGTTAAAAACTTCTTCAATTGCCTCCACTACTTTTTCAGGCGGGGTGCTTTTTAATAAATAACTGGTAGCACCTGCTTTGAGTGCCTGGAAAATAGTATCTGTATTATCATAAACAGTTAATACCATCATCTGCATACGGGGATGCAGCATCTTCAACCGTTGAATACAATCAATACCGCTCATGCCGGGCAGGTTTACATCAAACAAAGCAATTTCAACCGGGTGAGCGCTGAGCTCTTTCAATGCACTTTCTCCATCGGCAAAAAGCCGCAACTCCTGAACATCAATCTGTAATTGTATTTGCTCAGCAAGGTAATGCCTCACTTTTTCATCATCTTCAATAATAGCAATTGAACTTATTTTCACTTTTTAAAGATTGATCAATTCAACAATGTTCTCAATGTGATTTTAGTAGTAGTTATTCAACTGGAATTACAAATACAAAGGTTGTCCCTTTTCCAGTTGTTGATTCTACTTTCAGACCACCATTTAGTTCAGTTATTCTAGCCCTGATATTCCGCAACCCGTTACCACTGTATTTCTTTGTTGTATCAAAGCCGGTTCCATTATCCGTTATTTCAAAATGCAGTGTTTGGACCAGCAATGATGCATGAATGTTCAGCTGAATTGCTTTACTGTATTTTACGGCATTGTGTACAATTTCCTTTACAACCAGCAACAGATTTCGTCTTTGCTCATTGTTGAGCAAAATATGATCTGTATGATCCGGAAAATGAATACTGTATTCAATACCGCTGTATTCAAGCAATTTATTTAACTGCTCCCTTAAATAAGCAAACAATTGTTCTAATGTTTTATTCTCCGGATTCAGACTCCAGATGATCTCATTCATATTACTCACCAGTTTTCTGCTTGCATCGGCAATTCCTTCTAACTCTTTACTGTCCGTTTCGGATGCTTTATTCTTTGCAGACTCGCTCATTAAAATAATTTGCGTTAACCCTGCTCCAATATCATCGTGCATTTCTCTTGAAATGCGCAGCCGCTCATGATCAAGCTGTGCCTGTTCTTTGAGTTCACTTAATTTGTGTTTGAGTTTTCGCTGAGCCAGATATTTTGTTATTGCAATGGAAACAAAAAGAACTGCTAATGCAATCAGTGCATAAAACCACCCTGTTTCAGTAAACGGTGGGGAAGGTTGTTCAATTTTATATTTCAATGCGAGGTATTCATTTACAGATGCAAATTCGTTTACAGAAAGTGCCCTGTCATAAATAATGATCTCAGCAATATCGCCATTCAATACTTCCAGTCTTCCATTGGAACCTATTTTTACTGTATTACTATCAGGTTGATTATTTGTAACAGGAAATAATATCTTTGGGTCACCTCTTCGATAAATCGTCATACTGGTATCATTTGCTCGCATCAGAGAACCGATCTCCCATTTATTTTTAGCTACGGCAGCAAGCGGCATTCCATCAGCCCCAACACCATCATAATAAATATAAACATACTCACTTGCACATAGTTGCCAGGTAATTCCATTTCCCAAATATGTTGAAAGCAATGAATTAACTCCTCCACCAGATGTAAAGCTGGGTCCATTTAACCTGAAGACAATAAGGATAGTGCCCCGTTTGTTTTTGAATGTTGCAAATGGAACAGTTTGCATGCTATTATCTTTTCCATTAAATCGTATAACCGGATATCCATTCAGTTCATTTGGAATAAGTACAGGTTTACTTGTGCCTATTGTCATTGCATCATGATGGTTGCCGCTTTCATCGGCCCATGCAAGAACATTCAATCCCTGTACTTTAACTGAAGGCCCTGTCTTTAACCAAAGATTGAGTCCATCCATTGGAATTTGTGCAGATATCCTGTGATGAATTAACAGGAATACAAATAGGAACAATACCTGCACAGGGCTACGCATTGGTTTTGTGGTTTGAGTATCCTAATATAATTAATTATTCAACCACAAATCAATAAACAAAAAAATCCCGTGCACATTGTACACGGGATTCATATAAAAAGAAATTAACTTCTTATCCTAAAGCTACTCTCTTAAATTCAGTAACCTTTACATCACCTGCAGATTTCAGATAATCTCCTACACTCTTCGAGGCATCTTTTACAAATGCCTGTGCCAGTAATGTTTGTTCTTTAAAGAAGGCATTCATCTTTCCATCAGCAATTTTAGCAATCATTTCATCGGGCTTACCTGCCATCTTTGGGTCCTGCTTCATCAATTCAACGATGATATCTTTTTCACGGGTTACCACATCAGCAGGTACACTTTCAGGATCAACTGCAACCGGGTTCATGGCTGCAATCTGCATCGCTACATCTTTACCGGCATCAGCAGCTTCTTTGCTTAAACCTACCAATACACCCATACGATAAGAACCATGAATATAGGAAGCAACATAAGGAGCTTCTACTCTTTCAAATTTACTGATCCCTATTTTTTCACCAATAGAAGCTAATTTATCATTGATCATATCCGATACTTTCGCACCATTGATCACCACTTCATTCAACTCATCAGCACTCTTTACATTATGTGCAACAGCAGCATCAGCTATCGATTGTGCAAATGCAACAAACTCAGCATTCTTACTTACAAAATCAGTTTCGCAACTGATGCAAATAACAAATCCTGTTTTACCATCGGCACTTGTTTGTGCAATGATCACACCTTCTTTTGCCTCACGGTCGCTGCGTTTTGCTGCCACTTTCTGACCTTGTTTACGCAACCAGTCAATCGCTGCTTCAAAATCACCATTTGTTTCAGTTAATGCTTTGCGGCAATCCATCATTCCTGCACCTGTTGCCTGGCGCAGTTTATTAATATCCTGTGCACTTATTGTTACAGTTGACATACTATATATAGTTTGAAATTTTTAA
>JANMOR010000610.1:0-3138 GCA_031369435.1 Chitinophagaceae bacterium | reverse complement strand
ATTAAAAACAGGCGAAGTGATTCCGGCCAATTATAAATACACTTCCATCAAAGGATTTGCTAATTATGCAATTGACGGTGGTGCAGCAACTGTTCTTGATTTGCGATTGAACAAACAGAAGCAATTAAAAAGTCTTGTATTGAAAACAATCGCTAACGATGTGGTGATCGGTTTAATGAGTTTAACTTTAGTCCGATGAGGAACAGATTTATAATCATATTGGTTACTTTCCTGTGCAATAGTTCAATTGAGGCGCAAAGCATCAATGAAGTTAAAACGGTATATGTTGATAATGGCTGGGCCAATAACTCCGTTAATACTGTTGTGTTCAGAAAGAATTCATTGTGTACATATAAAAATGAACAATACATTTCGTTTTACAATAAAGATGGGTATGTAGTTCTTGGAAAACGGAAATTAAATAGTACAAAATGGAACTTGCAAACAACAAAGTTTAAAGGCAATGTGTCTGATGCACATAATTCAATCAGTATAATGGTTGATGGAAGCGGTTATCTTCATCTTGCTTGGGATCATCACAATAATAAACTGCATTATGCAAAAAGTATTGAGCCCGGTTCACTTCAAATAAGCGAAGAGATGCAAATGACCGGGCAATTGGAAAAGAATGTAACCTATCCTGAATTTTATTCATTACCAAACGGTAATATTTTATTCTTTTACCGGGATGGGCAATCGGGTCAGGGTAATCTTGTTATCAACCGGTATGAGTTAACAACAAAACGCTGGGTGCAGCTGCACACAAACCTCATCGATGGACAAAAACAACGTAACGCATACTGGCAGGCATGTGTAGATAAAAATGGTGCTATTCATCTTTCATGGGTGTGGCGGGAATCAAGCGATGTGGCTTCCAATCATGATCTCTGTTATGCAAAATCAGTTGATGGTGGAATGACATGGATGAACTCCAAAAACAAATCGTATACCTTGCCCATTAATGCAACAACTGCAGAGTATATTGTACAGATTCCACAAAACAGTGAACTCATCAATCAAACAAGTATGAGTGCTGATGATGAAGGAAATCCTTTCATTGCATCCTATTGGAAAGATAAAAGAGATACTGTTCCGCAGTACCATATTGTTTACCATACAGGCGAAGGATGGAAAGTGATGAATACAGGATTTCGTAAAACGGCATTTAGTTTAAGTGGCGCAGGTACTAAACGGATCCCGATTTCAAGACCACAAATTGTTGTGTTGGGAAAAGGGAATAACAAATCAGTTGTTTTACTTTTCAGGGATGAAGAAAGAGGAAGTAAAGTTTCGATGGCAATCAGCCATTCAATTGAATTAAATCAATGGAAACTAACTGATCTATCCGGTTATTCAGTTGGTTCCTGGGAACCCAGCTTTGATACAAACTTGTGGGAACAGAAAAAGCAATTACATTTATTTGTTCAATATACCGACCAACAGGATGCAGAAGGGAAATCGAATATTCTTCCACAACCGGTACAGGTGTTAGAAATAAAAATGAAAAACAAGTAAGAATGAAAGAATTGCTGACGGGATTTGCCGTCTTTATTTTATCAGTGATCAGTTTTGCACAAAAAAAATCAATGCATCAACCGGATAAAGATTTATTGAATAACTTTGAGCAAAACTTGAGAGATGCAGCGGCTCAGTATAAAGTCTTAATGCAGAACTTACCTGCTGATAAATTTCCAAAAACATATTTTCCCACTACCAACAAATATGAATTCAGCAATTCAGGATGGTGGTGCAGTGGTTTTTATCCCGGCACATTATTGTTTCTCTATCAACAAACAAAAGATGAAACGCTTTATAAAGAAGCAGGCAGAATACTGGAGGTATTGAAAAAGGAACAATTCAATAAAACAACACATGATCTTGGTTTTATGATGTATTGCAGTTTTGGAAATGCGAATTTGATTAAACCCTCTGCTGAATACAAAGACATATTGGTTACAAGTGCAAAGTCATTGTCAACCCGTTTCAGTCCTGTAACAGGCTGCATCAAATCATGGGATGGCAAGCAGAATGAGTATTTGGTAATCATCGACAATATGATGAACCTGAAATTATTATTCTGGGCTACGGAAATAACTGGTGATTCTTCTTTTTATAAAATTGCTGTTACGCATGCCAACACAACCATGAAGAATCATTTTCGTGCAGACAACAGTTCATACCATGTATTAAACTATAATTCACAAACCGGAGCTATTCAGCAAAAGAGAACTGCACAGGGTTTTGCTGATGAAAGTGCATGGGCACGTGGACAGGCATGGGGATTGTATGGTTATACCGAAACATACAGAGAAACGAAAGACAAACAATACTTAGAACAGTCGAATAAAATTGCAGCGTTCATTTTAAATCATCCGAATCTGCCAACTGATAAAATTCCTTACTGGGATTTTAATGCGCCTAATATTCCCAATGCCTTACGTGATGTATCGGCAGCAACGATCATGGCGTCTGCATTACTGGAATTAAGCGGATATGTAAACAAAGAATTATCAGTGAAATATTTCAAAGCAGCTGAAACGATTTTAAAAAACCTTTCCACCAAACAATACAAGGCAACTACCGGAACCAATGGTGGGTTTCTGTTGAAACACAGTGTAGGGCATTTCCCAAATCAAACAGAAATTGATGTGCCGTTAACTTATGCTGATTACTATTTTGTTGAAGCAATGATTCGTTACAGAGCGATGTTT
Organism: Chitinophagaceae bacterium; assembly: GCA_031369435.1. Taxonomy (GTDB): domain Bacteria; phylum Bacteroidota; class Bacteroidia; order Chitinophagales; family Chitinophagaceae; genus Lacibacter. Next base: position 427 of record JANMOR010000610.1, on the reverse strand, counting down.
AAATAATTAAAGTGATGAAGAAAATCAGTTTACTTGTTATTGTGTTGATGCAGTTGCTTCGTGTAAGTGCTCAGTCTGATTCTGTTTACATTTTTGCTTATTTCAAGAATAACGGACAGGATGGTTTGCATCTTGCTTACAGCAACGATGGATTGAAATGGACCGCATTGAAAAATGACAGCTCTTTTTTAAAACCTGTAGTTTCAAAAGATAAGCTCATGCGTGACCCATGCATCATCAAAGGAACAGATGGACTGTTTCATATGGTGTGGACGGTAAGCTGGAATGATAAAGGCATCGGTTATGCCAATTCAAAAGACCTCATCAACTGGAGTGAACAGCAGTTTATTTCGGTGATGCAGCACGAAGATTCTGCACGTAACTGCTGGGCACCGGAGATTACATATGATGCAATGAGCAAACAGTA
>JANMOR010000304.1:0-3115 GCA_031369435.1 Chitinophagaceae bacterium | reverse complement strand
AATCGTAGTCATATTTATTCAGCTGCTGGAATGCTTTTTTACCAGTGGAAGCAATATTTACATTCACATTATCCAACGATATCATTTTTGTAATTTGGGAAGAGTCCAGTTCATTATCTTCCACTACTAAAATTTTCTTAGCTTCTTTTTTACTTACCGCCCTTATATCATCGAACAAATCATTTAAAGAATCATTATCCAACGGTTTTAACAGGAAACTTCTTGCACCCCTCTTTAATGCAAGACTGCGGTTTTCTTCGCCGGAGATAAGATAGATGGGGATATGGCGGTAATTCAAATCATTCTTCAGCATGTCAAGCACCTTCCATCCGCTGGTATCAGGCAATTTTACATCCAGGGTTATGGCAACTGGTGTAAAGCGATTGATAAAGTCAAACACTTCAATATAACTTACTGCAACAATGGCCTTCATATTATTTTGATGCGCTTTTTCAATCATGATCCTTCCAAAACGTAAATCATCTTCTACAATCAGCAATACTTTGTCGGTCGGTAAAATATTCGTTCTGTCATCGCCGGAATCATTGATCATTTCATTAACAATGCTGAGATTATTCGTTTCACCTGACCCACTGGTAACCCTGATAGAATTCAACAGTGTATCTATTTCACTTTTATCATCGCCCAGTTTAAATTGTTGAAGCGATGTTAATGCAGCAGGAGGTTCTTTGGAAATCATACCAGCTGCGCTTTCTAAAGGCAGGAATAATGTAAATGTGCTGCCCTGCGATAAATTACTTTCCAGTTCAATACTTCCGCCGAGTAATTCTGCAAGACCACGGCTGATGGATAATCCCAAACCTGTACCACCATACTTACGACTGGTACTTCCTTCTGCCTGTTGAAACGCTTCAAAAATGATATTTTGTTTTTCCTGCGGAATTCCAATGCCCGTATCACTGATAGCAAAGGCAACAACCCTTTTGGCTGAATCAAGATTTGTATTACCCTGTTTCCAGTTTCTGTTGGCTTCGTAAATCTTTAATTTAACTTCTCCTTTTTCTGTAAACTTAAATGAGTTCGACAAAAGATTTTTGAGGATCTGGTTCAAACGCTGCAGATCCGTTTCCAATGTTACCGGCAATTCGGTATCTGTTTCAATGGTGAAGCGTAAATGTTTTGCTTCAGAAATTGGTTTAAAGGTTGTTTCAACAAATGATGCGATCTCTGCAAAACGAACCGGAGAAATATTAGCTGAAATAAAGCCTGATTCAATTTTAGAAAGATCAAGAATATCATTGATCAGTTGAATCAAGTCATCGCCGCAGGAGTGAATTGTTTTTGCATATCTTACCTGTTTATCATTCAAATTTCCTTCTGCGTTTTCATATAACTGTTGTGCAAGAATGAGTAAACTGTTGAGCGGTGTTCTTAACTCATGACTCATATTTGCAAGGAATTCTGATTTGTATTTTGATGTTAACTGCAACTGCTCTGCTTTTTCTTCCAATGAACGGCGTGCATCTTCCACCTCCCTGTTTTTATCTTCCACTTCATTCTTCTGTTTCACCAGCAGTAATGCTTTATCCTGCAACTCATCATTGGTGCGGCTCAACTCTTCCTGCTGCAGTTTCAACTCACCTGCAAGAGATTGTGATTGAGTAAGCAGTTCCTCTGTTCTTGAATTCGCTTCAATGGTATTTAATACAATACCAATACTTTCTGTGAGCTGACTTAAGAAGTCGAGATGCGTTTGACTGAATGTATCTAACGATGCTAATTCAATAACAGCTTTTACTTTGTTCTCAAACAATACGGGTAAGATGATGAGATTGGATGGTTTTGCTTTTCCTAATCCTGAATTGATTTTAATATAATTGGCCGGAACATTTGATAAGATGATTCTTTCTTTTTCAAAAGCCACCTGTCCTACCAGGCCTTCACCAATAGAAAATTCTGCTGGAATATTTTTATCTGATTTATAACCATAGGCTGAGAAGAGACTCAGTTTTACATCCTGTGTTTCTTCATCCTGCCGTAAAATATAAAACGCACCCCAGTGTGCAATTACCACCTGCGCCAGTTCTGAAAGAATACGTTGTGTTACTGTTTTCAAATCTCTTTGTCCCTGTAACATTTGTGTAAACTTCGCAAGGTTCGATTTCAACCAATCCTGTTCCTGGTTCAGCAATGTTGTTTCTTTCAGGTTGGCGATCATCTGGTTGATGGTATCTTTCAAGGCTTCCACCTCACCTTTTGCTTCCACACGTATTGTACGGGTTAGGTCACCCTTAGTTACCGCCGAAGCCACTTCAGAAATAGAACGTACCTGTGTTGTAAGATTTTGTGCTAACTGATTTACGTTCTCAGTTAAGTTTTTCCAGATACCTGACGCACCGGGTACAGATGCTTGTCCACCTAACTGTCCATCCACACCTACTTCACGTGCCACTGTTGTTACCTGGTCGGCAAATAAGGCCAGCGTATCAATCATTTCATTGATCGTATCGATCAATTGCGCCACCTCACCTCTTGAAACGATGGCAAGTTTTTGTTTTAAGTTTCCTGTAGCAACAGCAGTTACCACTTTTGCAATACCACGCACCTGGTTGGTAAGGTTCGATGCCATCATGTTTACAGAGTCGGTCAAATCTTTCCATGTTCCACCCACACCTCTTACTTCTGCTTGTCCACCTAACTTACCATCGGTACCAACTTCACGTGCCACACGGGTTACTTCAAACGCAAATGAGTTCAACTGTTCCACCATGGTATTGATGGTATTTTTCAAATCAAGAATTTCTCCTTTTACGTCAATGGCAACTGTTTTAGACAAATCACCTGAAGCCACCGCCTTAGTTACTTCTGCAATATTTCTTACCTGGCTTGTAAGGTTACCCGTCATTTGATTTACGGAGTCAGTTAAATCTTTCCATGTTCCTGCAACGCCGGGTACAAACGCCTGTCCACCTAACTTTCCATCGGTACCAACCTCACGTGCTACACGGGTTACTTCTGATGCGAATGCACGAAGCTGATCCACCATGGTATTCAATGTTTCTTTCAACTGCAAAATTTCACCACGAACATCCACTGTAATTTTTTTACTCATATCACCATTAGCCACCGCAATGGCAACCTCTGCAATATTTCT
>JANMOR010000258.1:0-9807 GCA_031369435.1 Chitinophagaceae bacterium | reverse complement strand
ATTCTATTTTAAAAGTATTGCAGGATGGTTTTGGCAATCCGAAATATGCAGCCTGTCCTTTGTTAGTGAATATGGTTACAGCAGGAAAACTGGGTGTAAAAAGTGGTGAAGGTTTTTATACTTATGCTGCGGGGAATAAAGAATTGGTAGTGAGTGAGAGTTTTAGGAAGTAGTTTGACTTGCAAATTTGGGGAACATATCGTATTATGACATAAACATAAATATTGGTACCCAGATCCAGGATTGCTAACATCTTACAAGCAACAAAAACTTTATGAACAAGAATAAGTTTGAAAATAAAAGCCTCGTTTTAATTATAATCGTAGGATATATTTTCAATTTATTATTTGGGTGGATTGGAATTCTGTTTAGTCAGGGCTCAACTGAACAAATATTACTTTTCCAGGTTGGAAATGCCTTTGCTATTTCAGCTTCTGTTATGGCTGCCAGGTACACCGGTCTGCGGGGGCAGCATGTAGCAGCATCGGCTTATATTTTGCTGGGTATTACACATGGAATTTCATTAGCTGCACTAAGTAAATCAGGAATAAATGTTGACAGAGAGGCAACGATGGCTATGCCCATGATCCCGGCATTGATTTTTATGTTTTGGTGTAACCTGTATCCTGTGTGGCTGAAAGTATCAGCATGCATTCCAATTATACTTTTTATTTTGTTTTATGTAAATGTTCACTTAGGCAACGCTTATTTAGGATGGACATTATACTCTGGATATGCTGCACTACAAATCATCGAGTTGATCTGGGGAATTTATCTTTTTATGGATTGGGAAAAAATTGCTTCGCAAAAACAGAATCAATAGTTAGACTTTATCTTTATTGAGCTTAATGAAAAAAGCACGCCTTCGTCTGGTCTCCGGACCAACAACAGCAAGCACCCCATACCGCTATTCCATTATTCCCTTATCTTCGAAACACATTTTTTACAATCAATTATGCAGTACCGTTTCTCCATCGTCCTTTGTTTATTGCTCGCAGGCTTTCTTATGCTCAACACATCGCACAAAACAGAAACAAAAGAAAAATGGGTATCGTTGTTCAATGGTAAAGACATCAACGATTGGTTGGTGAAAATTCATCATCATGAAGTGGGTGTCAACTTCGCTAATACATTTCGGGTGGAAGATGAAATGATCAAAGTGCGTTACGATCAATATGCTGATTTCAATGAACAGTTTGGTCATCTTTATTATAAAACACCCTTCTCCTTTTATCATTTAAAACTGGAATATCGGTTTGTAGGCGAGTGGTATAAATCTGCACCATCCTATACTTTACGCAACAGTGGTGTTATGTTTCATTCGCAGGATCCGCATTCCATTCCGAAGGAACAGGATTGGCCTATCTCTGTTGAATTTCAATTTCTCGGTGGCTTGAGCGATGGCAAACCAAGACCAACAGGCAATATGTGTTCACCCGGAACAGAAATTGTTTACAACGGACAGATCTATGCCGGGCATTGCCTCAACTCAACATCCAAAACCTATGATGGTGAACAATGGGTGAGTGCAGAACTGATTGTGTTAGGCGATTCAATTGTAAAACATATCATCAATGGCGATACAGTATTACAATACTCCAAACCCCAGATCGGTGGCGGTGTTGTGGCCCGTTATGATCCGAAAATAAAAATAGATGGAAAATTATTAAGCACTGGTTTTATTGCATTGCAAAGCGAAGGCCAGCCGATTGATTTCAGAAACATACAGATCATGGATCTGTCGGGCAGGTATAAAAAGAAATAAACCCCTTCTCTTTTTTTTAGCAGTAGAATTCCTTGTTTTACATCCGTTGTTTTTTTTGATTACCTTTCTTTTACAATCAAAATCAAAAATGAAACAAATCAGTCTGCTTGTAATTGCACTCCTGTTTTCATTTTTCATCAACGCACAGGATACCGGTTTTCATTTCACATTTAATCATTTGGCGTTGTCGGTAAAAGATGTGAACCGCTCTGCTGAGTTTTATAAGAATGTGATGAAGCTCCAGGAAATTACCAACCGTTCGAAGATAGAAGGCATCCGTTGGTTCATGTTAAAAGACGGACAGGAGCTGCATCTCATTTCAGTCATTCCCGAAAAAGTAACCATTAATAAAGCGGTGCATCTCGGTCTTTCAAGTGCCAACTTTGATGCATTCATTCAACAACTCGATGCTGCTAAGATTGTTTATTCTGATTGGGGAGGCAAACTAAATACCGTCAACATCCGTGCAGATGGCATCAAGCAGATTTTTTTCCAGGACCCTGATGGCTACTGGATAGAAGTGAACAATGTAAAATAAATCATATGAACCCTGCTGTAAAAAAATGGATCGTCATCATCCTTGCAACCATCATTGGTTATGCCTTAATGGGATTACTGATCACTGCAGTACAGGAATGGATTTTTCATGGAGTGAGTTACCATAAATCTTCGCTGCCTGTTTTGTTGACTGCTGGTGCAGGAACTTTTTTCTCGGCTGTTGCAGGTGGTTGGCTGGCATTCATCATCAATTCCAAAAAAACGAAGATCTCAAATATGATCATGTCGGTATTAGTAGTGCTTGAAACAACCTGGTTATTTACTACCGGAAGAGCTGATGGCCCCTTGTGGTTTGATATTGCTGCTGCACTGAGTTTGATTGCAGGAATCTTGCTGGGTTGTAATCTTTCATTGTTTAAGAGATCTGCTGCTCCCATTGATTCCGTTTTATAAAAACTGAATGATGTGAGATTGTTTCCCAACATCAACCGCTTGCGGATTTTTGTTTGCATAATAATTCCTGAACTAACTTATATTCACATACTGCCTGGCTGAATATATTTTAACTTCTTATACCAAAACGATTGCCTCATGCAAAAAAATAAATTATTATTATGGTCACTAACGGTTGCGTTAAGTGGCTTTTTATTTGGACTGGATGTAGCTGTTATTTCAGGTGCTGAACAAAAGATCCAGCAACTCTGGCATTTATCGGATGCAATGCATGGATTTGCGATCGCATCTGCTTTGTACGGAACTGTTGTTGGTGCCATCTTTGGCGGTATGATTGCAGATAAGTTGGGAAGAAAACGAACATTATTCTGGATCGGTTTGTTTTTTCTTGTTTCATCGCTTGGCTCTGCTTTATCGCAGGACATTTTCATTTTCATCATTTTCCGTATCATGGGTGGCTTTTGTATTGGTGCTTCATCAGTTGCATCACCTTTATACATTTCAGAAATTGCACCGGCAAAGAAACGTGGATTGCTGGTTGCACTCTTTCAATTTAATATAGTGTTTGGTATTTTAACAGCGTATGTATCCAATTACTTTTTTCAAACAGGTGCAGAAAACGATTGGCGCTGGATGCTGGGCGTAGTAGCCATTCCATCTCTCATTTTTACAATGTTGACCTTATTCATTTCTGAAAGTCCACGCTGGTTGGTTTTGCATAAAAACGATCCCATAAAAGCCAAAGAAGTATTAAACGATATTGATCCTGAAGTAGCAGAGCAAACATTAGAAGCCATCATTCAATCGAAACATACAACGGGGAAAAAAGCAGCAACTCCACTTTTTTCTAAACAATACAGGTGGCCTGTTTTACTTGCATTTTTATTGGCATTCTTTAACCAGGCTTCGGGTATCAACGCCATTATTTATTATGCGCCACGAGTATTTGAAATGAGCGGACTTGGCAAATCAGCCGCCTTGCTTTCTTCAACAGGTATTGGTTTGGTAAATCTTGTCTTCACCATGATCGGTCTTTCACTCATTGACCGGTTTGGAAGAAAGCTGTTGATGTATATCGGTTCAATTGGATATATCATTTCATTGTCATTGATAGCTTATGCTTTTTTTACCGATCAGTTTACAGGCATGACCATTTTTGTTTTCCTGTTTATTGCATCGCATGCAGTTGGACAAGGTGCAGTGATCTGGGTCTTTATTTCAGAAATCTTTCCCAATGAAGTACGGGCAAACGGCCAGGCTTTTGGCAGTTTTACACACTGGATTTTTGCTGCACTCATTGCCAATATTTTTCCCATTGTTGCAGGATTTGGAGGTGGCCCCATCTTTTTATTCTTTGCTGTGATGATGGTTTTACAATTGCTTTATGTACGGTTTATGATGCCTGAAACAAAAGGTGTTTCACTGGAAGATATGGAAACAAGAGTGATTCATTGATAAGCGGCATTTCCCTGTTTTATAAAAAGCCACATCTTTGCAGAAATTGTAAAGAATTTATTCATGATGCAACGGCTTTTATTATTCGTATCCTTATTATTTGCTGTTTGCACAAATGCACAGTTGAAAACAGTTACACTATCGGGTTTGCTGAAAAGCAAAACAACCAAACAGGCAATTGCCTTTGCAACCATTCAAATAAAATTGGAAAAAGACAGCAGCTTTGTTGCAGGTACTATCAGCAATGAAGAAGGACGTTTTTCATTCAGCAATCTTTCAAGCGGCAACTATATTCTCGAAGCAACATTGGTTGGTTACAAACTGCATCGCCAGGTTGTGTTGATTGGCAGGTTGAGCTCCTTTCTTGATCTTGCAACAATTGAACTGGAAGAAGATGCGCAGCAGTTAACTGATGTGGTAGTAACAGCAAAACAGGAAACAGTTGCTGAGAAGATGGATAAGAAAACATTTTCCATAGCAGATAACATAACTCAAACAGGCGGTTCGGTATTACAGGCCATGAAAAATTTACCCGGTATTACTGTTGACGGAAATGGCAAACTGCAATTAAGAGGTAACAACAGGGTCACCATTCTCATCGATGGAAAACAAACGGCTATGACTGGTTTTGGTAACCAGGCCGCACTGGATAATATTCCTGCATCAGCTATTGAACGTATCGAGATCATCAACAACCCATCGTCAAAATATGATGCGAATGGAAATGCAGGGATCATCAATATCATTTATAAGAAAACAAAACAGGATGGCTTTAATGGCAAACTAAGTCTTACAACAGGTCTTGGTGCTTTGTGGGAGAAGAAAGAAAATTTTCCAACCATCAGGCCACAATACAAAGCAACTCCAAAAATAAATCCTTCGCTTTCACTCAACTACCGGAAGAATAATGTGAATTTATTTTTACAGGCCGATTACATGTATAACAAAACTCTCAACAGAAATGAATTTGCTGATCGTTATTATACCAATGGCGATACCATCCGTCAACAGTTAAAACGCAACAGGTTGACAACAGTAGCTTCAGGAAAAATGGGTATTGACTGGAACATCAACAGCAATAACTCCATTACTGTTTCTGTTTTGTTCAGCAGTGAACATGTAACAGATCATGGCGATATTCCTTACTTCAATTATAAATTATCTGAACGTAAACGGCTCTGGCAATTTTTTGAAGATGAAATTAATACTGCGGCAACTGCTACTGTTATGTATCAGCATAAATTTAAACAGGCAGGCCATTTACTCAATATGAGTTACAACTATACCTTTCACAGGGAGGATGAAAAATATTTTCTCATCAATCAAATGCCTGCTTATACCGGAAGAGATACGTTTATGTTATTGGCAGACGAACATGTGAGTGATGTTACAGTTGATTATATTAAACCATTAAAAAGAGGAAAAATAGAAACGGGAGTAAAATTCCGTTGGAGGAATATCCCCACTAATATGCGTTTTTTTCCCGGCATTAATTCACCATTGGATAAGAATGCCGCAGGATGGGCACGTTACAATGAAGTGATTCCTGCACTGTATAGCAACTATATTTATGAAGCAAAAAAGATTGAACTGGAAGCAGGTGTACGTTTGGAGAATGTAAACCTGACTTACACTGTAAATCCAGATCATAACACATATAAGAGTGACGGTTATAATTATGTTCAGTTATTTCCAAGTGTACGCTTTACTTATATCCTGAGTGATAATAACCGCTTGTCGTTGTTTTATAATCGCCGTGTTGACCGGCCCGATGAAGGCGACATCCGCATTTTTCCTAAATACGATGAACCTGAAGTATTAAAAGTTGGCAACCCCGGTTTGCGTCCACAGTTTACACAAACAATGGAGCTGGGTTATAAATCAAGCTGGGCCAAAGGATATTTTTACAGTGCATTTTATCATCGCATCAGCAATGGCAGCATTACAAGAATAGGCACAACTGTTCCCGGAAGTACTATTATCTACAATGTTTTTCAAAATGCGAAAGAGGCATACAACACCGGTGTTGAATTAATTGCCAGTGAGAAACTGAACAACTTCATTTCTTTTAACATCAACGTCAATGCTTACCAGAATATCATTGCTGCATTTACAGTAGAAAATAAATATCCAGTACCAACAACTTACAGTGCACAAAGAGAAAAAGCATATTCAGGAAGTGTAAAGCTGAATGCATTGTTTTCATTAAAAGCAAATACCGACATTCAGCTGGCAGCTATTTACCTGGCTCCTGATATTATACCACAGGGGAAAATTGATGAACGTTTTTCTGTTGATCTTGGCATCAAAAAATCAATACAAAAAGGAAAAGGCGAATTATTTTTCAATGCAACTGATTTATTCAATACACTTCGTATCAGTAAAAATATCAACGGCACTACGTTCAGGATCATCAGCACCGATTACTATGAAACACAGGTGTACAGGCTGGGTTACAGCTATAAGTTTTAAGAGCTGCGGAAATTGCTGAAATCAAAGGCTATTACACTATCTAACTTTTTTGAGTTATAGAAAAAGATACAGGTAGTACTACCGGTTTCTGCTTTTTTATACACATTCACAGCAATTTCACATTATGGATTATCAAATTCAGCAATAAGAAATTATTTTGCAGCGTTATTCATTTATATCCCCAAAATTTACTGTTTGTAGAACTGTGATACTGAACCCGACCGTTCAACTGTAATCGATATGCTATGAAGAATTTCAAAATGGTACTTATTGCTGTAATGGGAATCCTGAGTTCCTGTTCAACCAACTCCAATTCCGGAACTGCGGCAACAACAACATCGCCTGCAAAAAACAAACCGGTCTATACCAATACTTCAACTACCAATAATAATACAGGCCCAAGGGCAATGCAAAAATATTACCGCAGTACAAACACAGCTGTTGGCGCTACAAGGATTGTTATTGACAAATCGGATTTTGAATTAAGAGTGTATGATAACAAAGGACTGCTTGCAGCTTATCCTGTTGTATTCGGATTAAAACCTTTAGAAGATAAATTTATGCAGGGCGACAGGAAAACACCGGAAGGAACTTTCAAGGTTCTTTATTCAAAACAGCATCAACTCTGGAAACGCATGCTCATGCTCGATTATCCAACTGCTGAAAGTGCTACCAAGTTCAGGGTTAGAAAAAGTAATGGATTGATTCCTTCTACTGCAAGTATCGGCAGCGGAATTGGTATTCATGGAGTAGAACCAGGCAATGATTTTTTTATTGATCGTTTTTACAACTGGACCAATGGTTGCATTTCACTCAAGAACACACATATTGATGACCTGGTGAAATATGTAAAAACAGGAACTCCTGTTTCCATTCAGAAATAACAGCAGATTTTTTTAATTGATATTACACAGATCAATTTCTTCAATTGGTTTAGTGCTGAGGATCACTTTATTGATCACACCCTTCATGTTATAATAAACGATCATGATACCAAAAGCCATTTGATAAGCTTCCCAATTAGCATCTTTTAATTTGGGATTTCCAAAACGAAGAAACAGGTCATCACGTTTTGCACCCATTACCGGCACGGTGAATTTTCCTTTGAATGCATCGGTGATCACCACATAGTCACGCTGTATATAAAAACAAATTCCTTTATCATCGTAATACACACCACCACCGCAACCTGATTCGTTCCCTTCTTTGTCGGATGAAGTAAAGCAGGGCAGCCTGGCTTTGATCTGTTCAGGATCAGCATTGGGTTTAGCTTCGTTGATCCAGCCTTTATATACATCAACTGTAATCAAACCGCAATCGGGTTTCGTTTTTAATTGAGCTGTGACAGTAATAAATCCGGAAAAAATAAAAAGCAGGGTTAAAGCATATTTCATAGAAGTTCATTTGTTGTAATACTACAAATTTCTATTGAAACTTTTGTTTAAGCAAAAGAAGCTTTGTTGTGTAAGTGCTAATTGGTAGTGCACAGATCAATGTTGTCAGTTGTTTTGGTGCTGATGATCACTTTGTTTACAACCCCACCGGTATTGTAATAAACGATCATAATACCATAAGCCATCTGGTAAGCTTCCCAGTTGGCATCTTTCATTTTTGGGTTCCCGAAATTTTTAAACAGTCCGCCTTTTCTTACACCGAGCACAGGTGCTGTAAACTTTCCTCTAAACTTATCCGTGATCACCAGATAATCACGCTGTGTATAAAAGCGGAGTCCTTTATCATCATAAAACACACCGCCGCCACAGGTCGATTCATTCCCTTCTTTTTCAACAGAAGTAAAGCAAGGGAGTTTTATTTTGATTTGTTCTGGATCAATATTCGGCTTGGCTTCATTGATCCAGCCTTTATACACATCCACTATTAAGGTTCCGCAGTCGGCTTTCACTTTTAGCTGGGCAGTTGACGCAAAAGCAGCCATCAGCAACACAATTACAAAGGCAATAAATTTCATAGAATGATTATTTCCCTGTTTACTGCAAATTCCCTGCTAAAAATTCAATATGGAGGGAATAATTGTGCGTTTGCAGAAATATTTATCTTCACAGCCATGTTTTTTATTCTTTCGAAACTGCTTTACTTTCTTATTTCACCATTTAACTGGTTGCTGATACTGATTCTTATTGCCTTCTTTACAAAAGATGCCAAACGAAAAAGACGATGGATCATCCTGAGTTGCTGCTGGTTTTTGTTTTTCTCTAACCCCTACATTATTCATAAACTCATCATCAACTGGCAGGCACCCCAAAAAACATTTGTCGCCAATGAACAATATGGTACGGGTATTTTGCTGGCTGGTTTTGTTGGGTTTGAATTTAAAAGCAGCCAGGGATATTATGGAGCTGCCAGCGACCGGTTTATACAAGCTATCCGTTTATACAAACTTGGTCACATCAAAAAAATTCTTATTACCGGTGGTAGTGGCAGCATCTGGCGACAACAATACAAAGAAGCAGATTTTGTTAAAGAGCAATTGCAGGAAATGGGAGTTGCAGCCGGGGATATATTAAGTGAGAACCAAAGCCGCAATACATTTGAAAATGCCATCAACAGTAAACACCTGCTCGACTCTTTACAAATCAAAGGACCTTACCTGCTGATTACATCTGCTATGCATATGAAACGATCGCAGCAGGTTTTTACAAAAGCCGGTCTTGAAACTGTTAGTTATCCCTGTAATTTCAATGCCATCAATAATCCGCAGGTTTTCTGGGGTTCCATCACTCCATCTTATAAAGCATTTGAAAGTTGGGATATTTATTTAAAAGAAGTAGTGGGATTGCTGGTTTATAAATTGACGGGGAAGGCATGAAAAAATAAAACCCAAAAAACAAGATACAAGCGGCAGAAACTACATTCAGTTGCCAACTTAGAACTCATAACTTCTTCATCTCTACCGTATGCAATTCCGTGAATTTGTATAGTACTTCTTCCAACCTGTTTTTTGGAATGCCAATCTCTACATCACAAAACAGATTCATTTCCTGTTTAATGATCGTGCAATTGTATTGCTTTACGATCATCATCACATCATTCATCCTTGTATAGTCAAACTGCAATGAATAACTCAGTTCAATTTGCTTTTGAACAATGGGAGTGGTTTGTAATGCCAGCGAAGCAACCGTTTTGTAAGCATTGGTCAAGCCGGG
>JANMOR010000238.1:0-18968 GCA_031369435.1 Chitinophagaceae bacterium | reverse complement strand
AATGAATTCAACCCCAACAGCAATTATCATTTGGCGCTTGGTTTAAATTATCCCAATGCATCAGATGTAATTTTAAGTGATCAGATCAAACCCGGTGGCGATATTTATATTCATGGTAACTGTGTAACCATTGGTTGTTTGCCCTTAACAGATTCATTGATAGAGCAGGTGTATTACCTGGCGTCAATTGTGAAAGAACAGGGACAGGATTTTATTCCTGTTCATATTTATCCTGTTCGATACGACAATAACAAAGCCGTTGAACAGTTCAGCAATAAAACAAAAAACAAACAAGAAGTGCAGAAGTTTGCAACAGAAATAAAAGAAGCGTATGAATTTTTTGAAGACACACATCAGCTGCCAACAGTGTTAATTGGTAAAAACGGAAATTATATTGTTGCAACCAACCCTGAAACACCAAAAGTTACACGAGTAAAAATTATTGAAACAAATAATCCTGCCGACCCTTATGCAGCATGGAGTTTAGAAGAGAAGGTTGATCTTGTTCCTTCATACAAAGAAGGGAATGCAGCTTTGCAACGCTGGTTATTTAATTTGAGTAAAGAATTAGTACCCATGCTCAGCGGCAACCCATCTATGTCTTTGCAGGTTGAGTTTATAGTTGATAAAAACGGAAATACTGCTTTAGCTACTGTTATTAAAGGCGGTTACCCGGCATTAAATAAAATGGTGAAAGATAAATTTGAGAAAGAATTGAAATGGTCACCTGCAATAAAAGATGGGAAACCAGTTCATACTAAACTCAAACAAAACCTGAATATCACTGCGCCGGAAGATTTGTAGCAATATATTTACCCATCATCCAGTATTCATGTAATGACTTCCTGTACCTCTGTGTAAACAGAAACCACATGAAACCCGGATTGAAATTCATCCTTTGCTTTTGCTTTACTGCTTGTTTTCTTTCGAAAGAGACCAGCTGTCAAACTGTGTCAGGTATTATCAACAGTTATTTCAAGGTTACCAATTTTATTCCCACTTACAATGCTGTGAGGGTGCAAAATATTTCAGGATTAACATCTGGCGACAGAGTGTTGTTGATTCAAATGAAAGGCGCAACAATTAATGTAACAAACTCTTCTTCCTTTGGTAATATTACAAGTATTGGAGAGGCAGGTTTATATGAGTTTGCAACTATCTGTGGTTTTTTAAATGATACTGTTGTCTTTCAGAAACAATTACTAAACACTTACGATTATTCTAAATCAGTGCAGCTGGTGTATGTACCAACATTTACAGATGTAACTATTACAGGAACATTACTCGCTGAGGAATGGAATTCAACAAACGGAACTGGCGGTATCATTGCTTTGGAAGCAACGGGAACTGTAACAATGAATGCGGGCATTGATGCAAACGGTGCTGGTTATAAAGGAGGCGAGCTGGTCGCATTCAGTACCTGTAGTTGGTTAACAACATCATCTGCTTATTATTATTCACCACCAACAACTTTAAGCAGTAATGCAAATGGTGCATATAAAGGAGAGGGAATCAATACTACTCAATCTGGTTATGAAGGTGGAAAAGGAAAACAATCAAATGGCGGGGGTGGTGGAAATAATCATAATACAGGTGGGGGTGGTGGCGGTAATTATGGAGCCGGGGGAAATGGTGGTAACTATATTGGGTCTGGCGGATTTCCATGTAATGGTTCACATGCAGGAATAGGTGCATTGGCATTAAATAGCAATGGTTATTCTTTAACTACCAACAGGATTTTTGCAGGTGGTGGTGGGGGTTCAGGTCATGAAAACAATCCTGAAGGAACACCGGGAGGAAATGGTGGTGGAATTGTTTTTATTAAATGTGATGAGTTAATTGGAAATAACAATAGCATTACTGTAAACGGTGAACAAGGTTTAAGTACATATCCATCAAACGTTCCACCAAATGAGGGGAGGGGTGATGGTGGTGGTGGTGGTGGTGCAGCCGGTGTTATTTTACTTGATGTAAATTCTTACACAACCTCTTTAAATTTAGAAGCAAAAGGTGCCAATGGTAGTACCGTAGGATTTCAGGCGCAATGTCCGGGGCCTGGTGGAGGTGGTGGAGGTGGAGTTATTTGGGCCTCATCAGCATTACCAATAAATGTTACAACCAATATTAACGGGGGGGCTGCCGGAATTGTAAAGCCAACTGCTTCCGATCCTGCATGCGAGGGCTCCACTAATAATGCAACAAGCGGCGCTAATGGTATAGTATTAACAAATTTTCAAATTTTAGAAGGCTCTCTGTTTAATTGTGATGGAATTTTGCCCATTGCTTCTTTAAAAGAATGGAGTGGCAAACGTGTAAGCAGTGGAATTGAATTGAAATGGAAATTGGAGCAAACAGATCAAGTTGAAGAAATTACATTAGAGAAAAAATTGGCAAGAGGCAGGTTCACTATTCTTCATTCTTATCATCAACCCCGGGATGGTAACTATCAGTTCATTGATGTTAGCAATGAGTTTCCTGCTCTTTACAGATTGATGATTCAAACAAAATCAGGAAAGAAAGAATATTCTACGCAATTGTTTTTTGATCGGCAAAAAGTAAAACGTTTGAACCTGTACCCCAATCCTGTTTCAAATGAAGTAAGATTGGAATTGCCTGCTGCATCAACAGGACGAACTGCTGTTGTTATTTATGATTACACAGGCAAGCAGGTGATGAGGAAAGAAATAGTAATCAGCAATCAATCTTATACCATTTTACAACTTGCTCAACTTCCGGCAGGAACATATACAGTACAGCTGTATTGGAAAGATGAATTGTATGTTGGTAAGATTGTGAAGCAATAAAATGTTACATCATCAATATCTGCACCGTTTCCGGGCTTTGTTGTTTCAGCTCGATGGTTTTTCCTGCAGTCATCTTTTCTACAATCTCCTTGTTATAATGACGGATACTGAGTAAGGTCAATCCTTTTTCTACCTGCACATCAAACTCCTCAGATGCAGCTAATGCCAGTTTTTCAATTTTATCCGTCCGGTCATCTAAACACAATTGTAAACTCACTGCATGTGTTTGAATGAGGTTGGGTTTTATTTTCAGCTTCGCCATCATTTCATATAAATCGCTCATGGGTTGTTCACCAATGAATGAAAAATCTTTTGTATGTAATTGCAGTAGCACCTGGTTTTGTTTAATCACAAAAATCGGTGGTAGATTTTTTACCTGATGATTGTGAATCACTGTTCCCGGTAACGAAGCATCGGCAAAACATTTTACATACATGGGAATATTCTTATTCTGTAGGGGCTTGATGGTTTTAGGATGGATTACCTGTGCACCATAGTAAGCCATCTCAATCACTTCATCATAATTCAATTCCTGAATATATTGTGCGTCGGGAAATTGTTTGGGATCAGCATTCATGATACCTTTTACATCTTTCCAGATGGATAAACTTTCTGCATTGAGCATATTAGCAAATACAGCGGCAGAATAATCACTTCCTTCTCTGCCCAGCGTAGTACTTTCATTTTCATCAGTGCTGCCAATAAAACCCTGTGTGATCAACATCCTTGTTGAGTTGAATAAAGGCTTCACATGAATATCTACCTGTTGTTGTGTAAAGGCCAAATCAATTCCTGCATCACGGAAATTATCATCGGTGCGGAAAATATCTCTTACATCTATCCATTGATTGGAAATACCAATCTCATTTAAATAGGCACTCACCATAGAAGTACTCAACAGCTCGCCAATACAAACGATCTGATCATAATAATAATCATATGCACGAACCGGCTGATCATACAGCAACCATTCCACTTCTGTAAAAAAATTATTGAATTGCTCCATCAACGGATTGAAATGTGTAACCAGTAAATACTTGGCTTCATCAAGGTGTTGCAGTTTTACAGCTCTAAACAATTGAAGGGCTTCATCTCTCTTACCAGCAAAAAAAGCATCGGTTACTTTTTCCAGCGCATTGGTTGTTTTACCCATGGCCGAAATAACGATCATCAGTTGCTCATCAGGAAATTGTTGAATGATATTACCGAGGTTCTTGATTTTTTCATAGTTGCTTACACTGGCACCGCCGAATTTGAAAACCTTCATGAAGAATGTCTGATTTAATATATATTATGTAGGATTGTGAAAACCTTGCTTCTTCTAAAAGCGTTGCAAAGATAAGGATGCTGTTGTCTGTTCTCCTGAAAGCTGACTACAGAACTTGTATATCGTATTGTTTGCGATGAACAGTGATCAAATATTCCTTGGGTTCTTCCATTGCTTACCCAATCGCTCAATAGTTCCTGTTATACGTTCAGTTCTTGTTTTTTCCTGTTTGGCTGTAACGATCCACTCAATATATTCCTTCTTATTTGTGAAGGACAATGTTTCAAAATAAGCAGCTTCCTTTTTGTTTTTCTTTAACGCAGAGGCAAGGTCATCGGGCAGTTTTACTTCTTTCGTAGTTGGGTTTACCCAGTTGAAGATTTCACGAACCTTTGGTGAGGCTTCTTTCTTTTTATCAGTTTCTGTTTTTGGCCTGAAGCCGAATGTGCTCCATGTATCATCAAATGAAATTAAACTGATCCATGTAAGCTTATCGCTTTCTGCTAACAGGCAATCCCATCCTTTATCTCTTGTAAGATCTGTTTGTATGTTAGAAGAACCTTTGGGATAATAAACCCAAACAATTACTTCAGGTTGCAGCAACTTCATCAGCTTACTCATTTCTTTTTCTAATTGGGCTTTGTTCATAACAAACCAATGCACCTGGTTGTATTTTTTTGCTGTTGCAGAAATTTTTACTCCAGCTGGAATCGGTCCCATCTGTTTTGCAAAATTCTTTGGAGCATTGACTGTAAGCAATGAAGAATGTTCTTTGATCCGGAGTTTTTTTGCAATGCTGGTAGACATGATAATTACTTTGAACGAAGATAATTAGTTGTAAGCACCTTTGACGCCGGTTGAAACTCCGTCAAATATGAAAAAAACAGCTGTATTAATAAGCCATAAAATCCCCATCACCAGCTTATTTCTGCCAATTTTTCACCTGAGGGCCCCATGGCACTATCATTGAGTAGAAGGAAGTGAACCTGCCTACCGTCGGGCAGGCTTAAAAATTTCGAAATCATGGGAAAAATTATAGGAATTGACTTAGGAACAACAAACAGCTGCGTATCTGTAATGGAAGGCGCTGAACCTGTTGTAATAGCCAACGATGAGGGTCGTCGTACAACCCCATCAATCGTAGCTTTTCTAAAAAATGGTGAACGCAAAGTGGGTGATCCTGCAAAACGCCAAGCCATCACCAACCCCATTAATACCATCAGCTCCGTAAAACGTTTTATGGGCCGCCGATTTGATGAAGTAGGTGAAGAAATTAAACACTGGAGTTACAAAGTAGCCCAGGGTGACAATAATACCGTTCGTATTGACATAGATGGCAGATTATACACACCGCAGGAAATTTCAGCAATGCTGCTTCAGAAAATGAAAAAAACTGCTGAAGATTACCTGGGTCAGGAAGTAACAGAAGCGGTAATTACCGTGCCTGCTTATTTTAATGATGCTCAACGCCAGGCAACCAAAGAAGCAGGTGAAATAGCAGGGTTGATTGTTCGTCGTATTGTAAACGAACCTACTGCAGCAGCATTAGCTTATGGTCTTGATAAAAAACATAAAGATCAAAAAGTTGCCGTGTTTGATTTAGGAGGTGGTACGTTTGATATTTCTGTTCTTGAATTAGGAGAAGGCGTGTTTGAAGTAAAATCTACTAACGGTGACACTCACCTTGGTGGTGATGACTTTGATAAAGTGATTATTGACTGGCTGGCTGATGAATTTAAAAACCAGGAAGCAATTGATTTGCGTAAAGACCCTATGGCTTTACAGCGTTTGAAAGAAGCTGCTGAAAAAGCAAAGGTTGAATTATCTTCTTCCAGCGAAACAGAAATCAACTTACCTTATGTAACGGCAGTTGATGGAGTGCCCAAGCACTTAGTGATTAAATTAACCCGTGCAAAATTTGAATCATTAGCTGATAAATTATTTGAGCGTTGTTTAAAGCCTTGTGAAGCGGCATTGAAAGATGCAGGATTATCTACATCTGATATTGATGAAGTGATTTTAGTGGGTGGCAGTACACGTATTCCTAAAGTGCAGGAGATCGTTGAAAAATTCTTTGGAAGAAAACCTAACCGCAGTGTAAATCCTGATGAAGTAGTAGCAGTTGGTGCAGCAATACAAGGAGCTGTGCTAACCGGTGAAGTAAAAGATGTGTTGTTGCTGGATGTTACTCCGCTCAGTCTTGGTATTGAAACCTTAGGTGGTGTAATGACAACCTTGATCCCAAGCAATACAACCATACCTTCAAAAAAATCTGAAACCTTCAGTACTGCATCCGATAATCAGCCAGGTGTACAGATTCATATTCTGCAAGGTGAAAGACCAATGGGTAAAGACAATAAGAGTCTTGGTATTTTCAACCTTGATGGTATTCCACCGGCTCCACGTGGAGTTCCGCAGATTGAAGTAACATTTGATATTGATGCCAACGGTTTATTGCATGTAAGTGCAAAAGATAAAGGCACAGGGAAAGAACAAAAGATTCGTATTGAAGCAGGTAGTGGATTAACAAAGGAAGAGATTGAAAAGATGAAAAATGAAGCAAAAGCCAATGAAGCAACCGATAAAGCAGAAAAAGAAAAAGTAGAAAAGATCAATATGGCCGACAGTTTGATTTTCCAAACGGAAAAACAATTGAAAGAATATGGCGATAAAATTTCTGCTGATAAAAAGGCTCCTATTGAAGCTGCTTTGGAAAAATTAAAGGAAGCACACAAATCACAAGACCTTGCAGCTATTGATGCAGCAATGACTGAAATGAATACAGCATGGACAGCAGCAAGTGAAGAAATGTATAAGGCCACACAGGAAACACAAGCTCAGCCCGGTGCTGAAGCAGGTGCAGGTGGTGCTGAAGCAAATGGCCCCAAAACAGATAATGTAGAAGATGCACAGTATGAAGAAGTGAAGTAAGCAGATGGTAATTATCATAGTAAGCCGCAGTTGAATAACTGCGGCTTTTTTAATATTAAAAAAGCCCGTCACTTTCCAGTAACGGGCTTTAATATGATCAGGGCTGTAAGTATTAAATCAGATCCAGCGCTTTTGCCAGGTAATAAACAATAAAAGGCAAAGTGGCCGTAATAAAATTCGCATATGGACTTATATAAAGAAGTACAAAAGCAGCTACAGAAACAAAAAACAAAATCCAGTTGAGTGCAGATGATTTCTTTTCCATGCGTAATAATTTTTGCGAAGATAAGGGGTGGTCTTTAAACAGTAAAATTTCAAATAATTATCCACAGTAAGCAGGTTTAACCTGCTATTGTAAAAATACCTTTCTCAAAGTATTTGGATTTATAAATGCTTTGCTTATTTTAGATTCATTATTAACCAAAAACTGCTTCATTATGAGAAAGATTACCATCTTTTTACTAGCTGTTGCATTCAGCATTTCTTCTAATGCAGGAATCATCTATGTTCCAGCCAATTCTACTGACAATACCAAAGCAGGCAAAACTTCTACTGCCAATGTATTGGGTCAGTTAGATGCAAAAACATTCCTTTCTTTAACCCCAGCCAAAGTACAGGAAATGACTGGTGTTAAAATGAACTTTGGCCAAAAAATTAGTTTGAAAATGGCCCAGATGGAAGTTAAAAAACAACTAAAGAAAGGCAAAGAAGTGAACATGGCAGAAATGGGAAAAAAAGCCGGAGGCGGTATTAATTTCCTGTGGCTTCTGATTGGTTTTGTACTTGGATTAATAGGCGTATTGATCGCTTATTTAACAAGAGAAGGCCATGATGATGGCAGAGTTAAATCTGCTTGGATTGGTGCAGGAATCTGGCTCGTTCTTTGGATTTTACTTGTAGTCTTTGTATTTACAACCAGCAACAGTGTTGGTTATATTTATTAAAAAAGATAATGACTTCATAAAAACCCCCGTGTAGGGGGTTTTTATTTTTTAAGATCGTATTAAGTATTTTAAAAAGATATTTGCAGCATGCTTAAAGAAGAAATTGAAAAAAGAATTGAAACAGAATTATTCAATGAAAAATTGAATATCACAACAAAAGACTTTTCCCGTCCCTGGGGTGGATTTTTTGTATTGGATGAAAGCCAGTCCGAACAATTTATAGCCACTTATTTCCCAACGTATAAAAAAGAAGATCTGATGTTAGGAAATAAACTCAGTCCAAAAGTATTGGTGGTGGCACCAAACAAACGCTTATCCTGGCAATACCATCATCGCCGGGCAGAAATCTGGAGAGTAGTGGAAGGTGAAATAGGAGTTGTTATGAGCGATGACGACGAACAAACAGAATTAAACTATTTCGAACCCGGTGATATCATTGTTTTAGAAAATGGAAAAAGACATCGGCTGGTGGGTTTAAATGATTGGGGTGTAGTTGCCGAAATTTGGCAGCACACCAACACTGATCATCCATCTGACGAAGATGACATTGTACGATTGCAGGATGATTTTGGCAGATGATAATAAATAATATGTGACTGAAAAAAAGATGTGTTGCAATTACACATCTTTTTTTATAGAATTTTGTTAACTTAAGCCGGAATTAAAGTCAATGATTATGCGAAAAGTTTCACACATCCTGCAACGTAAAGGAAAGAATGTTATTTCGGTAGAGCCTGGTTTGTCTGTAATTAGTGCATTACAACTGATGGCTGAAAAAAATATCGGCTCTGTAATGGTAATCGAGAATGATGTTTACATGGGTGTTTTAACAGAAAGGGATTATGCACGCAAAGTTATACTCAAAGGAAAATCTTCAACCGAAACATTTGTAAAAGATATTATGAGTACAGGGTTGCCTCGTATTACACCCGACAATTCAATTGAAACCTGTATGCATATCATGAGCGAAAGTAATATCCGATACCTGCCTGTTTTTGAAAATGATCAGGTTTGCGGTATTATTTCCATTACCGATGTGGTTACAGAAACCATCATCTCTCAAAAAGAAACGATCGAGCAATTACAGAATTATATCCAATCGTAAAACTTTGTAACCCGTCTGACGCCTTCGTCTGACGGGTTTAAATATTAATCGGTCAGACGAGGGCGTAAGACCTTAGTATCAATTGCAATGAACATTTGATGAATGGCGATGCTGCTTGTTCTGTAATTGTACCTTTGCTCCCGCATGAAGCATCTTTCTTATCTCAATAAATATTTCTGGAAGTACAGGTTACGCTTATTGCTCGGCATTGCCTTCATTTTTATATCCAACTATTTTGCTGTGCTGGCACCGCAGGTTACCGGTTATATCATTGATAAAGTACAGGCTTTCCTTACAAATAGTCCAAAAGAAACCATTTTGAAACAAAATGACTGGCTGGTTACATGGGTGATTGGTCATATTGAAACATTTACTTTTTCTTTTACCGGTATCGTTGCTTTGTTTGGAATAGTGCTTTTGATCTTCGCCATACTCCGTGGATTTTTTATGTTCCTCATGCGGCAAACAATCATTGTTATGAGCAGGCATATTGAGTATGATCAAAAGAATGAAGTGTTTCAGCATTACCTGCAGCTCGATACCAATTTTTATAAAACACATGAAACAGGCGATCTCATGAATCGCATGGCAGAAGATGTAAGCCGGGTACGCATGTACACCGGACCGGCAGTGATGTATTTGATCAACCTCATTGCTTTGATTTCGCTCAGTGTATTTTATATGGTGAAGAAAAATGCTGAACTCTCGTTGTATGTATTGGCACCATTACCCATTTTAGCAATTACTATTTATTACGTCAATAACATCATCAATAAAAAAAGCGAAGAGGTACAGGAAAAGTTAAGTGATTTAACTACAAATGCACAACAGGCTTATTCAGGAATAAGAGTCATTAAATCATTTGTTCAGGAAAATGCGATGCTGCGATTTTTTAAATCCAACAGCGATCAATACCGCACAAGTGCCATGGGCCTGTACAAAGTGGAAGCCATTTATTTTCCGGTGATGGGTTTGATCATTGGCATCAGTACGTTACTGGTGATATTAGTTGGTGGTTTAAAATACATGCAGGGCCAGATCAACTTTGGTGATATGGCTGCCTTCATCATGTACCTCACAATGCTTGCTTTTCCTGTAAGTGCAATCGGTTGGGTAGCAAGTACTATTCAACGTGCTGCTGCATCACAAAAAAGATTAAATGAATTCCTGCTCACAGAATCAACTATTCAACAACCTGTAAAACCTATTGAACATTTTTTACAGGGAACGATTGAATTCAGTAATGTCAGTTTTGTTTATCCGCATACAGGCATACAGGCATTAAAACATTTTAATCTGCAGATAAAGAAAGGAGAAAAAGTTGCCATCATTGGCAGAACAGGTTCAGGCAAATCAACCATTGCACAACTCTTACTCAGGTTTTACGATCCAACAAACGGTAAGATATTGGTTGATGGAATAGATCTTACAGAACTTCAATTGCAACATTTTCGCAGCCAGGTAAGTTATGTGCCGCAGGAAGTTTTTTTGTTCAGCGATACCATTGCCAACAATATTGCTTTTGGTACAGTTGCGCAGGCCGATGAAAAAATAAAAAGTGCAGCTGCATCTGCCGCAGTGCAAAAAGATATTCAGTCCTTTGCTGCGGGCTTTCAGACAATGGTGGGCGAAAGAGGTGTTACATTAAGTGGCGGTCAGAAACAACGTATTTCCATTGCAAGGGCATTAGTAAAAGATCCCGGGTTGATCATACTCGATGATTGTTTAAATGCAGTTGATGTTAGAACCGAGCAGGAAATTTTAACCCATTTATCGGGTTATCTCCAGGATAAAACAGCCATCGTTATTACCCATCGAATTTTTTCATTATTGCAATTCGATCGAATTGTTGTTATGGATGATGGACAAATTGCTGAACTGGGAACACATGATGAGTTGCTGCAAAAACAGGGGTTGTACGCCGATTTGTATAACCGCCAGCAACTGGAAGAATCCCGTTCATAAATGATTAAAAAGGATGGTTGAAATGATATTTGGAAAATTTTGTCAAATGGAAAAGAACTATATCTTTGTCGCTGTTTTAAAAAAACATTGAACAACTAAAACCAACAACTGTGGCGTACGAAAATAACGACAAACGGATGGAAAGCATTTACAGCAAAAGGATCCGTGCAGGGAAGAGAAGGACTTATTTCTTTGATGTAAGAGCAACCCGTGGAAATGATTATTACCTCACCATTACGGAGAGCCGTAAACGCTTTACCGGCGAAGGATACGACCGCCATAAAATTTTCCTTTATAAAGAAGACTTCAACAAATTTATAAAAGGATTGATAGAGGCAGTTGATTATGTAAAGACTGAATTAATGCCCGATTTTGATTTTGATGCCTTTAATCATGAAGATGCTCCTTCAAGCGGTGATGGTGAATATGCGCCCGCAGAACAATCTTCTAATGGATTTGCATCTGTAACACCTGTTGTTATTGCAAGCATTGCAGAGGAAGTAGTTGAAGAAACTGAAACTCCGGCAGCACCAGTGCCTGCTGCAGAAGTTCAAGCTACCGATAATGGCCTGGCCAGCGAAGAGGTAGATAAATGGTAAGAAACCCAAACTGACTGATACAATTAAACCCTCCGATTGGAGGGTTTTTAGTTTCATAACAGGACAGAAAAGGTTCTTAATAAACTTTTACCATGAACACATAATCCTGCAATTTTTTTACTTGTTGTACTTTATCCATTCCCTTTACAGAAGAATTAAATGGAAGTTTTAATTCATTAAAGGTTGTATCATCCTTCTTTAATTCATTTACAAACTGTACTATATATTTTGACTGGATAGCAAAAACTACCCCTTCAGCCTGTGTTTCTTTTGTGCTGAGGATACCAATGATATCGCCATTCTTATTAAAAACCGGTCCGCCACTGTTACCAGGGTTGGCAGCAATAGCAATTTGGCAACTGAGCGTATCACCATTAAAGCCGGTTTTAGCACTGAGGTATCCTTCGCCATAAACAATTTCATTGCGTGGATAACCTAATGTAAAAATGGGTTCAGCAATATCAGTTGAAGATTTACGGATGCTGTATGGAAGAATGCCAAATGATTTAAAATCTTTATCCTGGATCTTTAAGATGGCAATATCCTTAACTGCATCTACTTTAATTATGATGGCTTTAAATTCTTCACCTTTACTATTGAGCACAATTGCACCTTTTGCATTTTTTACAACATGTGCATTGGTTACGAGATATCCTTTTCCATCAACCAAAAAAGCAGAACCACTTTCTTTAATAACAGTACCAGGTTCTAATTTACTGATTACAGTATTGATCTTATTATCCTGTTGTTGTTGCCTTTTTTCAAGATTGTAAACCTTTCTGCTGAGATCAGTGAGTGCCTTGTTATCAGTTTTAGGTGCAAGTATCAACGTAATGGCACTGATTGACAGAGCCGTAATACCTGCAATAGAAGCTGCTATAGTAATGGTACGCTTGTAACGTTTCCACATGTTCACCACTTTTGCTCCTGAAGAAAGCATATCTTCTTTAATAGCACCATCCTGCAATAATTGGTTATGCACCTCATGCAATGAATGCTTCATTTCACGGGTGCCGCTGTAACGTTGCAGTTCCTGTAAGAAAAAAGAATGCTCAACCACCATTTGATCCACTTCAGGGCTTGTTTGCCGTAATTGATCAAACTGTGCTTTCTCTTCCGCATTCATTTCACCGTTCAGGTAACGTTCAGTAGCATCTATTAGTAAAATTTCTTCCATCTCAATCCCCTTTTTTATATTGTGCAAAGAATAATTTCTTCAATCGTATCAGGCATTTATACTTTTGGTTTTTAGCATTATCAGCGTTGGTGTATCCAAACCCTTCAGCTATATCATGCATCTGCTTTTTCTGAATATAGTATGCTTCCAACAGGCTTTTACAGGGTTCACCCAGGTGGTTCATTGCCCTTTCCATTACAGCAAAAGCTTCATTTTTACGATCCTGCTCCTCTATCTCTTCCTCTACCGGAATAATCTCTTCCATATTTTCAACAGGCGAACCAAAACGTTGAAGCTGTTGTAACCGTTTCAACCATAATCGCCTGCAAACGGAGTAAACATATGTTTTAATCTGGCTTGTTAATTCAAAATTGCCTCCACGTGCTTTTTCAAATAACAAGATCATCGCCTCCTGAAAAACATCCCTTGCATCGTCTGTTGTACCGTTATTATTGAGGATAAAGGTCTGTATCGTGCCGAAATTGTCCTTATACAGAGCTTCAATCGCCTTTCTGTCGTTATGTGCCAAGCCATCTAATAATTCCAGTTCTTTGGAGTTCGTTTTCACTTTCTCTTGATTTAATACTGTAAAGGCAAAATTGTAACCCAAAAAGGGGTAAAAAAAATTTATTTTGGGTTTAGGGTTACCTTTTTTCGCTTTCTGTATTAATCCCTTGATAATTATCTTAAACTTTAAAATTAAAAAGAATGAAAAAGGTTTTATTAGCGTTCGCTATCCTCGGTTTTGTAGCTTGTAACAATGAAGGTGAAAAAACTGAAGGAACTGATACAACAACTACTGTTGTTCCTTCTGCTGATACTGTAACTACAGTAACTACAAATGACACAACTGTTAAAGCTCCTGGTGATACTACTATCAAAAAGACTACTGAAACAGACACTACTAAGAAAAATTAATCTTAGCATAAGGCTTTCGTGAAGAAAGAATACCCTGCTTGCGGGAGAATGAGAAGCCTGAAGTAAAAATTTTCATATGGCAAGCAATCGTTAACGGCCGCTCTATTCTTAGAGTGGCTTTTTCTTTTTTGCTGTTTTTTTTTGAGACTAACACTTGTTTTATCAGTTGGCTATTTTATATTTGAACTGTAATGACACAATTCAAAGGATACCGTTGGTTTTATTTTAGCTTCTTTTATTTTAGAATGAAGCCGGGAATGCTTTTGTTGTCTGTCAGTAACTGAACTTACTAAATCAACATAAAGAATCCCGGCCAAAAGGTCGGGATTTTTCGTTTGCCCCCATCCCCTAAAGGGGAGTAAGGTATTAGCTTAAAAAATTTATGATGACAGAAAAAAGTAAAGCAAATTTGACAAGCGAGCCGGGTGTGGATGCAGGTTCCCCCTTTAGGGGGCGGAGGGGGCTTGCCGTTACCATACAAGGATATGAAGGCAGTTTTCACCAGGAAGCTGCAAGGCTCTTTTTCGGAAAAGAAGTAGCCATTATTCCCTGTGCAACTTTCAGGGAAGTAGTAAAGATTGGTGCAGATAAAAAACAAAGTGATGGCGCTGTAATGGCCATTGAAAACTCTATTGCTGGCAGTATACTCCCAAATTATAATTTATTGCAGAAAAGTAACCTCAAAATTGTTGGCGAAGTATACCTGCAAATTAAACAGAACTTACTGGTGAATCCAGGTGTAAAACTGGATGACATTAAGGAAGTGCATTCTCATACCATGGCCTTACAACAGTGTTACGATTATTTAGATCAGCACAAATGGAAATTGGTAGAAACTGAAGATACTGCACTGAGTGCAAAACATATTCATCAGCATAAGAGCAAACATATTGCTGCTATTGCCAGTAAACTCGCTGCAGAATTATATGGTTTGGATATCATTGCTCCGTCTATTCAAACCATGAAAAATAATTATACCAGGTTTTTGGTGTTGCAACGGGAAGCCCTTGCGCCGGTTTTAACTGATGCCAATAAAGCATCGGTGAACTTTGTAACCGATCATTCAAAAGGAAGCCTGGCAAGAGTGTTAAGTTTGATTGCTGATGGCGGTATTAACTTAAGTAAGCTGCAAAGCTTTCCCATTCCCGGCAGTAATTTCAAATATAGTTTTCATGCAGATATGGAGTTTGATACGATCGATCAGTTTCAACAAGTAATTGAATCAATAAAACCTTCAACTGTTGAGTTGAAAATTTACGGAGTATATAAAAACGGGAAAGGAAACACGAATTAAAAATCATTACACGAATTACACGAATGAATTCAATTAGTGGAATTCGTGTAATTCGAAAAATTAGTGGTATGCAAACAGCAAAACGATTGGAAGGTATTGGCGAATATTATTTTTCTCAGAAGCTGAGAGAGATAGACGAGCTGAACAAACAAGGTAAGCAGATCATAAACCTTGGTATTGGCAGTCCTGATTTGCCACCCCATCCTGATGTGATTAAAACATTACAGGAAGAAAGTGCAAAACCTAACACACATGCCTATCAATCGTACAAAGGATCGCCTGTGTTGCGCAAAGCCATCAGCGATTGGTATAAAAAATGGTATGCTGTTGAATTAAATGCTGATACAGAAATACTTCCATTGATCGGCAGTAAAGAAGGGATCATGCATATCTGTATGACGTATTTAAATGATGGCGATTTAGTTTTAGTTCCTAATCCGGGTTATCCTACTTACAGAAGTGCCGTAAAGTTAGCAGGAGGTATTTGTGTAGATTATGATTTGAATGAAGAAAACAACTATCAACCCGATTTTATAGAAATTGAAAAACAGTTAGAGTCTTTGAATAGTGAGGTTGGTGCGTTGGTGGCTTCCCCTGATGGGGGAAGTCGGAAGGGGGCTGTAAAACTCATGTTTGTAAATTATCCGCAAATGCCAACCGGGCAATTGCCAGATAAAAAACTTTTTGAACAACTGGTAGCATTTGGAAGGAAAACAGGTATCCTCATCATTCATGATAATCCTTACAGTTTTATTTTGAACGAGCACCCGATGAGTTTGTTAAGTATTGATGGCGCAAAAGATTGTGTACTGGAATTAAACTCGTTGAGTAAGAGTCAGAATATGGCGGGCTGGAGAGTAGGAATGCTGTGTGGTTCAAAAGAACGGATTGAAGAAGTGTTGCGTTTTAAAAGCAATATGGACAGTGGTATGTTTTTACCTGTTCAACTCGCTGCAGCAACTGCCTTAAATCTTGGACAGGATTGGTACGATAGTGTAAATAAAATTTACCGTGAACGAAGAGAAAAAGTATTTGAGTTACTTGATTTATTGCAATGTGTTTATTCAAAAGAACAGGCAGGCATGTTTGTGTGGGCAAAGATCCCGGCTAAATATAAAACAGGATATGAACTGAGTGACGAAGTGTTGTACAACAAAAATTTATTCATTACACCAGGCGGCATTTTCGGAAATGCAGGTGATGGATATATTCGTGTGAGTTTATGTGCACCCGTTGAACGGTTTGAAGAAGCGATCAAAAGAATAAGTGCAAAGTAAAAAGTCAAAACCAAAAAGTATGGATAGGAAACGAATTGCAATTATTGGTATTGGTTTGATTGGCGGCTCACTTGCCATTCAATTACATGAGAAAAAAATCTCATCAAGATTGATTGGTGTGGATGCTGATAAGGAACATGAAGCGAAAGCTCTGGAACTGGACCTGGTAGATGAAGTATTATCAATGGATGAAGCAATTGCACAGAGCGATGTGATTATTCTGGCCATTCCTGTGGATACGATGGTAAGATTATTGCCCTCCATTCTTGATAAAGTCGATCAGCAGATTGTGATTGATCTTGGTTCTACCAAATCACAGTTGTCAGAAGCAGTGGCCAATCATCCTAAACGTGGACGGTATGTAGCCACACATCCTATGTGGGGTACTGAGTACAGCGGCCCGGCTTCGGCGGTACGTGGTGCTTATGAAAACAAAGCTGTGATCATTTGCAATGAAGAAGAAAGTGATTCAGATGCATTGGAGTGGACCAAACAGATGTATAAAAAAATCGGGATGCATTTGTTGAACATGGAAGCAAAGGCCCATGATCTGCATGCAGCTTATGTAAGTCATATTTCACATATCACTTCATTTGCGTTGGCCAATACAGTTTTGGAAAAAGAAAAAGAAGACAATGCCATTTTTGAACTGGCGAGTGCGGGTTTTGAAAGTACAGTGCGTTTGGCCAAGAGTAATCCTGCCATGTGGGTGCCCATCTTCCTGCAGAATAAAGTAAACGTACTGGATGTTTTGAATGAACATATTGAGCAATTAAAAAAATTCAGAGACAGCATCAGGGATGATAAAGAAAATGATTTGAAAGAGTTGATTGAACATGCCAATAAAATCAAACGGATCTTAAAATGATTTTTCGTGAAGCACTAATAAATGATATTCCACAGATACAGGTTGTACGCAATGCTGTGAAAGAAAATGTATTGAGTAATCCTGCGCTCGTAACCGATGCTGAAGTGGAAGATTATATCAGCAGAAGAGGCAAGGGCTGGGTTTGTTTGATAGATAATGTAGTGGTTGGTTTTTCTATTGCAGATTTAGTTGATCATAATATCTGGGCCTTGTTTGTTGATCCTGATCATGAAGCAAAAGGAATCGGCAAACAACTTCATGATCTGATGATGCACTGGTATTTTAAACAAACAGATGAAACGGTGTGGTTGAGTACAACACCCGGCACAAGAGCAGAAACATTTTATCGAAAGCAGGGATGGGATGAAGTGGGTGCGTATGGAAAAGGGGAGATAAAATTTGAACTTAAAAAAGATGATTGGAAAAAGAACGTACAAGTGAGTCCCGACGCTAAAGGTCGGGATGCAGATCCAAAGCGTCTGCATGACACAACAGAAGCTAAATAGTAGTAAAACAGTTCGTAACATAAAACTTAACTTTACAACCAATAACAATGCAAACAATTGAAGCAAACATGAAAGAAAAAGTGCAGGAAGCATGGGGAAAACGCCCACTCATTATCAGCGGTCCCTGCAGTGCAGAAACAGAGGATCAATTAATAGCTACCGCACAACGGTTAGCTGCAACCGAAAAAGTAAACATGCTGCGTGCAGGCATCTGGAAGCCACGTACCAAACCAGGTATGTTTGAAGGTATTGGTGCAAAAGGATTGCCCTGGTTACAAAAAGCAAAAGCACTTACCGGTTTACCTACAACTGTTGAAGTTGCAACCGGCAAGCAGGTAGAAGATGCATTAAACTTTGAAGTGGATGTATTATGGATTGGTGCACGTACAACCGTGAATCCGTTCAGTGTGCAGGAACTAGCAGATGCCTTGCGTGGTGTTGATATACCTGTGTTGATCAAAAACCCGATCAATCCTGATTTGGAATTGTGGAGTGGTGCAGCCGAACGTGTTGCAAGAGCAGGAGTAAAACAAGTTGGCCTGATTCATCGTGGATTTTCTTCTTACGGTAACACCGAATACCGCAATGCACCTATGTGGCATTTAGCTATTGAAATGAAACGCCGCAATCCTGAGATGATCATCATTAATGATCCATCGCATATTTGCGGCCGAAGAGATATTTTATTAGAGACTGCACAAAAAGCAATTGATCTTGACTTTGATGGTTTGATGATTGAAAGTCATATTGATCCTGATAATGCATGGAGCGATGCAAAGCAACAGGTAACACCTGAACGTTTGGGAGAAATGCTGAGCAATATCATCTGGCGTAAAGAGGATATAGCATCACCTGAATTTCATGCAGCCTTGGAAAAATTGCGTCAGCAAATTAACCAGCTCGATGATGAACTGATGCAGATCATTGGTCAGAGGATGAAGATTGCAGAAAGTATTGGTCAGTATAAGAAAGAGAACAACATCACTATCTTACAAACCAATCGCTGGAACGAAATCCTGGAACGTGCATTTAAAGAAGGCGAGCGCAAAGGGTTGAGTAAAGAATTCATCACCAAGTATTTTGATGCGGTGCATATGGAAAGCATCAATCATCAGAAGAAGGTGCTTGATTCGTGAGTGGTGAATAGTGAGTTGTGAGTGGGCTACAGTAAAGCTATGTTGCTGAAGTTGCGTCGCACTCTTGTACGTTTAGTATCTCTAATCATCTTTTTCTTAATAGCAATTATTTCATCATACACTTAATTACTCCCCTTTAGGGGATGGGGGCATGATAAAAAAAACATATAAATTTTC
>JANMOR010000222.1:0-4077 GCA_031369435.1 Chitinophagaceae bacterium | reverse complement strand
TTCAGCTGCAGTTTCTTTTTGTACTTCTTCAATTTTTGCGCCCTTTGCATCTTCTTCCGTTACAACGCCGAGTAAAGTACCAGTCTTCCATTCATGTTTAAACTCTTTCAACAATTGATCGTGGTTCAACAGTTCCCTATCGTATTTGTAACGATACATCTCGGGTCGTACATTAATACGGGGTGGTTTTGGAACACGCATATACACATGATCATCGTCGTTAAATCGTTGAATGATGATATCCTTATCTCCTTTTTCAACAGGCTTGCCATTTACTGTT
Organism: Chitinophagaceae bacterium; assembly: GCA_031369435.1. Classification (GTDB taxonomy): domain Bacteria; phylum Bacteroidota; class Bacteroidia; order Chitinophagales; family Chitinophagaceae; genus Lacibacter. Next base: position 3,797 of record JANMOR010000222.1, on the reverse strand, counting down.
ACTTTATCTCCTTCAATAACAATGGTGGTCTTTTCATTTTTGTCTCCTTTTTTGCGGATAATGATCTGCTCTTTTTTTTCTTTTTCTTTCTTGTCCTGCGCAAACACACTGCCGGCAAGCATTTGGGTAGCGGCTATAAGAGTCAATGCATACACTGAAATTCGTTTCATACAGTTTCATTTTTTGTTTGAGAAGGCTAATGTACGAAGAATTTCATATTTACGAAACAATTCGGATATTTTGTGATTTTTTAACTTTTTGAGTTGATGGACTCGTAGGTTTCAACCGGGTAGTTATCTACTATTTCATTGCATAAATATTTCATCCCGATCTTCTGTAAAACTTTCAGCGAAGCAATATTTTCAACGTGTGCCCTGCCAACGATCCGTTGCAACTGAAGTACTTCCAGTCCATAATTTAATGTATGTTGAGCCGATTCTGTTGCATAACCCTTTCCCCATGTTAATGGAAAGAACCGATAACCCAAATCTATTTCATCAAGCTCAGGGCGATACTTTAACCCACACCACCCAATGAACTCATCATTTTCTTTTAAATGTACAGCCAACCGGCCCAATTTATAAATGCTGTACTGCGGCAGAATATTGTTGATGAGAATTTTTTCGGCGTCTTCAATTGTTTGTAATGGAAGTTCATGCACATACTTCAGCACTTCCGGATCTTTATTGAGGGCAAGAAGGAGCGGCGCATCTGTTGCTGTAAATTCCCGGAGATAAAGTCGTGGAGTTTCGAGAATGATTTGCATATAATAAAATTAAAGAATTCAAAAAAAATGCCCTGTTTTAGCAGGACATTCCGGTTATAATAAACTCTTTACTTTTTCAATGACCTGATGCAGGTAACCTGCATCAGGTCCTCCGGCAGTGGCAAGGGTTTTTTGTCCGCCACCACCACCTTTGATGAGTGGGGCTATATGTTCTTTAATGATCTTTCCTGCATCGAGATTTTTTGCAGCAGCAACTGTATCTGCTATTCCAACTGCAACAAATGCCTTGCCGTCAATATTGGCACAAAGTACAGCCACATAATCATTGAGATTATTCTTGAGATCAAAACAGATCTTCTTTAATGCATCTGGATTACTTACTTCAACAATATCAGCAACAAAGGTTACACCATTAATGATCTCATCTTTTTTCAAGAGCTCATTACGAATAGCAACCAGTTGTTTTGCTTCCAGGCGCTCAAGCTTTTTCTTCAGTTCTGTATTTTCTGTTTGCAAGTTTTCAATTGCCTTGTTTACATCTGCAGGGTTTTTTAGTAAGACACGAATTGCACGAATTGATTCGAATTCATTATTGATATTTTGTTCTGCAGCATTTCCACTTACTGCTTCCAATCTTCTTACACCTGCGGCTACAGCAGTTTCAGCAATCAATTTAAAATAACCGAGTTCGCCGGTAAAGCCAACATGTGTACCACCGCACAATTCTATTGAAAAAGCAGGATCAATGATCACCACACGAACCACATCTGCATATTTTTCTCCAAACAAAGCCATTGCACCCATTGCAATCGCTTCTTCCTTTGGCATTGATTTAATGACAACAGGAATGTTTTCCCTGATCTTCTCATTGACCAATGCTTCAACTTTTGCAATTTCTTCATCGGTCATTTTTGCAAAGTGTGAAAAATCAAACCGCAGGTATTCTTCATTTACTAAACTTCCTTTTTGTGCCACATGTGTGCCCAACACTTTTCGTAAAGCAGCATGTATCAGGTGTGTAGCCGAATGATGAATGGTTATTTTCTTTCTGCGTTCTTTGTCAACCTTTGCACTTACAAGAGCTGTAATATTAATTGGCAACTGATCAATCAAATGAATGATGAGATCATTTTCTTTTTTTGTATCTCTCACAGCAACTTCTTCCCCATCAAAACTCAGCATGCCCGTATCTCCAACCTGTCCGCCACTTTCTGCATAGAAAGGAGTTTTGTCCAACACCAGTTGACATCCTTCCTTGCCTTTGATATTCACTTTACGGTATTTCACTACTTTGCCTTCGCCTTCAGTGGTATTGTATCCAACAAATTCATTTGTGCTATTCGGAACAATATCTACCCAATCTTCCGTATCAATGATCGTTGCAGCACGGCTTCGATCCTTTTGTTGCTGCATTTCTTTTTCAAATCCTGCTTCATCAACTGATAAAGCTTGTTCAGATGCAATCAATCTTGTTAAATCAATCGGAAAGCCAAACGTATCAAACAATTCAAAGGCTGCTTTTCCATCAATTACTTTACCTTTTGTTGTTGTAATAATATCATCAATACGTTTCAATCCTTTTTCAAGTGTACGCAGGAATGCTTCTTCTTCTTCCTTCACCACTTTCTGCACAAAACTTTCCTGTGCTTTTAATTCAGGAAAAACTTCTAAAAACTGCGTTGCTAAAACAGGAACCAATTGATGGAGTAATGGTTGCTTATAATCTAAATAAGAATAATAATAGCGAACGGCTCTTCTTAAAATCCGTCTGATCACATACCCCGCACCTGTATTAGATGGTAACTGTCCATCTGAAATGGTGAAACAGATAGCACGGATATGATCGGCCAAAACTCTGAACGCTATACTTTCCTTATCATCAGCTGCAATATATTTTTTGCCGACAATATTTTCAACTGCTGCAATGGTACCTGTAAAAATATCTGTATCGTAATTGCTTTGTTTATTTTGTAATACTCTTGTCAACCGTTCAAAACCCATTCCTGTATCTACGTGTTTGGCAGGAAGTTGTTCCAGTGATCCATCCTTCAAACGATTGTACTGGATGAACACATTATTCCAGATTTCAATCACCTGCGGATGATCATTGTTCACCAATGTTTTACCGTCAATCAATTTACGTTCATCATCTGTACGGCAATCAACATGTATTTCAGTACATGGTCCGCATGGACCTGAATCACCCATCTCCCAAAAATTATCTTTTTTATTGCCGGGTAAAATACGTTCTTCAGCTATTACTTTTTTCCATTCGCTCCATGCTTCATGATCTATCGGCAGTTTTTCATTTGCATCGCCTTCAAACACGGTTACGTACAACCGATCTTTTGAAATTCCATATACATCAGTAAGTAATTCCCAACTCCATGCAATGGCTTCTTTTTTAAAGTAATCGCCAAAGCTCCAGTTGCCCAGCATTTCAAACATGGTATGGTGGTAGGTATCTACGCCAACTTCTTCCAGGTCGTTGTGCTTGCCGCTAACACGCAAACATTTTTGCGTGTTGGCCACGCGGTTGTTTGGCGCTTTTTTATTACCCAGGAAATAATCTTTAAACTGGTTCATACCGGCATTGGTAAATAAAAGGGTAGGATCGTTCTTTACCACGATTGGCGCCGAAGGAACAATGATGTGTTCTTTCGATTTAAAAAAATCAAGAAACTGTTGTCTTATCTCAGCACTCGTCATCATATACCAATTGTTTATATGGGTTGATTTTTGTTATTTATGGGGCTATATTTGTTAACTTTTGTTCAATGGAGGTAAAGGTAAGAAAATGCAGCCTCACCCCAACCTCCCGATAAAATCGGGACAGGCTCTCTCCCAAGGAGAGGGAACTGGAAGATAAGCGTGAAAATTTATTCGGGAGTTTATTTATGCTTTGATGAAAGATGCAAATTGGTATGCAGTACAAGAGGGCGATGCAAGAATGCCAACCAGCTTTACTGAAGCCGGGTACAAAAAAATAACGAAATATAATCTTAATCATTTCTTCCTTTAGGGGATAGGGGTATGAAAAAAATAAAATACTACTATAACACCCATACAC
>JANMOR010000219.1:0-8701 GCA_031369435.1 Chitinophagaceae bacterium | reverse complement strand
ACCCCAATAGATTTTGGCTGATGCCTGCCCGGTTAAAATACCGGATTTGAAAAAAGACATTCCTAAAAACATAAAGATCAGTATATCCCAAATGCCGAAATACGTGTAAAACATTTCTCCTTCTAAACTTCTGCCGCTTTGATATTCATAAAAACCACCGTAACTGCCTCTAACAGTGGCCAGGTTTTTTTTCATCTTTTTTACTTTCTCTTTTTCACTTGCCTTTTCTTTGAATGCAGTCATTGCACCAAGATCTTCTTTTTGTTGATCAGTGAGTTTGGTGATGGTTGTATCCAGCTTTGCAATAGCCTCACCTTTGGCAATCATTTTGCGGTCACGGTAATAATCTACATTATCTCTTGTTGTTTGAAATACAAGAGCAACAGTAGCAGCAATAATTAATGCTTTAGGGGTCATTCTACGAAAAGCAAAAGCAATCATTCCAATACAGGCATAATGAAATAAAATATCCCAGAACCATAAAAGCACAAATGCATTGAACAGGCCAAACACCAGTAACCATAACTGGCGGCGGAAAAAATAATCAGCCGGCCAAAGACCTTCGGTCTTTTTTTCCTGCCTGCTGATAAATAAAATAATACCTGCGCCAAACAGCATTGAGAATAAAGCCCGTTGACTACCCTCCATAAACCAATCAATAAAATACCAGGTTTTGAAATTAACGGTGCCCCATTCATTCAATATCGAGGGGTCTTTATACACAGGATCGGGCAAAGCAAAACCGGGAATATTCATCAATAATATACCCAGGATAGCAATCCCTCTTAAGGAATCAAGAAGAACAATACGTTCGGTTTGGGAAACAGGAGCAGCCAGTTCGGTTATCATGTAAGTTTGGTTTTGGTTGTGAAAAATGGGAAAAAGCTTTACGCAGGGTGAGGAAATAGTAAGATAGTCTTTAAAAAAATAAATCAAACATTCTGGAAAACTATTATTATTTTTGAGTAGTTGCATAAACAACTATATGCCAAACAACCAATTTAAAAAAGGCGAGCTCTACAGCTTCATGACAGGAAAAGCAAGCACAGCAATTGCCAGGCGTTTGCAAAAGAATTTAAAACAAGCCCGTGCTGAAATAACTGTTGAGCAGTGGAGTGTACTTTATCATTTATGGAAAAATGATGGATTGAGTCAGCAGGATTTATGTAATGCAACTTTCAGAGATAAACCAAGTATTACAAGATTGGTTGATAACCTGGAGAAGTTGAAGCTGGTAAAACGTGTTGCCAGTAAAAATGACAGAAGGATCAACCAGGTTTTTTTAACTGAACAAGGAAGGCAATTAGAAGAGGAAACAATGAGTGTGGCCAACACTACTTTAAATGAAGCCTTGGTTGGAGTACCTGCTGACAGGATCGATATCTGCAAAGAAGTATTACAGATTGTATATGATAATTTGAAATAAGAAACCTTGTTCAATACAACAGTTTTAATAAATAATAAATCTCTTCCCCTGGAGATTTTATCCATTCATAACCCCCCTTTAGGGGATGGGGGCAAAATTGCAGATATATGAGCACCGCAACCATTGCAGCAACACTTAAAGGCGGCGAGTGGCTGATTAAAACAGGCACGCCACAGGATATTTTTATTCCTGAAGAGTTCAATGAAGAACAGTTGATGGTAAAAGAAATGTGTGCAACATTTATTGAAACAGAAGTATTACCGATCGTTGCCCGCCTGGATAAAATGGAAGAAGGGCTCATGCCAGGTTTAATGACCAAAGCGGGTGAACTTGGTTTACTGGGAAGTTCAACGCCTGAAGAATTGGGTGGACTGGGTAAAGATTTTGTAACCTCTACATTGATCAGCGAAGGATTGGGTGGCGGGCATTCATTCTCTGTGGCCGCTGCTGCACATTCAGGTATTGGTTTGTTACCTATTTTATATTTCGGTACACCCGAACAAAAAGCAAAATATATTCCCAAACTTTCTACCGGTGAGTGGAAAGGGGCCTACGGACTAACGGAGCCCAATAGCGGCAGCGATGCGTTAGGCGCCAAAACTACAGCTGTACTGAGTGAAGATGGAAAGCATTATATCATGAACGGTCAAAAATGCTGGATCACCAATAGAGGTTTTGCTGATGTATATACCGTGTTTGCAAAAATTGATGGCAAAGAATTTACCGGTTTTATTTTAGAACGTGGCATGGAAGGATTTACACAAGGTCCCGAAGAACATAAGATGGGCATTAAAGGGTCTTCAACTGTGCAATTATATTTCCAGGATTGTAAAGTACCTGTTGAAAATTTATTGGGTGAAAAAGGGAAAGGTCACATCATTGCATTCAACATCTTAAATATTGGTCGCTTGAAATTAGCGGCAGCTGCTATCGGTGGAGCCAAACGTGTACTCAATCTGTCAATGCAATATGCTATCACCAGGGAACAATTCAAAACTCCCATTATCAATTTTGGAGCATTACAACATAAGATTGCTGAAATAGCAACACGTATCTGGGTAAGTGAAAGTGCATTGTACAGAACATCTAAATGGATTGATGAAAAAGAACATGAACTGCTGGCAGCAGGTAAGCCATTTAATGAAGCATTACTGGGCGCTGCTGAAGAATTTGCTATTGAATGTGCCATGCTGAAAGTGGATGGAAGTGAAGTGTTATCTTTTTCAGTTGATGAAGGCGTACAGATACATGGTGGTAATGGATTCAGTGATGAGTATGAAATTTCAAGAGCTTATCGGGACAGCCGCATTAATCGTATTTACGAAGGCACCAATGAAATCAATCGTCTCTTAACAGTTGATATGGTGTTGAAACGTGCCATGAAAGGTAGATTAGATATTATGGGACCTGCCATGGCTGTGCAAAAAGAACTGATGAGCATTCCTGAGTTTGGAAATGACGATGATACTCCGTTTGCAAAAGAATTTAAAGCGGTTGCCAATTTCAAAAAAGCAATTATGATGACGGCTGGTGCTGCTGTACAAAAATTAATGATGAAGATTGAACAGGAGCAGGAAGTATTAATGAATATTGCTGATATGGCCATTCACACTTTTAATACAGAGAGCGCACTGTTGCGTGCAGCAAAATTGGTTGAACAAAAAGGCGAAGCAGCATGTGCATTTGAACTCGACGCTATGCGTATTTATTTATATGATGCAGCAGATCACATCAATAAATTTGGGAAAGATGCTATCAATGCATTTGCAGATGGTGATGAACACAGAATGATGCTGTTGGGTTTAAAACGGTTTACCAAAGTAGAGCCTTTCAATAGCAAAGAAGCAAGAAGAAGAATTGTAGCCAAGCTGAGGCATGATGGGAAGTATCCATTATAATATATACGGTGAGTCATCCCCAAAGGGTGGCCCACCGGTAGATTTTTTTATAAAGAGGTGGCAGTTTTCAAAAAGCTGTCACCTCTTAGCTTTAAAAAACCTTTGCTTACTTTGCAAAGGTTTTTTATTTAAATCTATTTTATTTATGCGGCTCCTGTTTTTAGTTTTCAATTTCTTCTTTGTGTATGGTGCAGAAGCACAATCGGTATTCCTCAAATTTGTAAGTCCTGCGAAACTGCAAAACAATGTTGTTGCTGCAAGACAGTTTATAACTGGTACTACCTGTAAAGAATGCAGCTTAACTATGAATGGAACCGAAGTGAAAGTTTGGTCAACAGGCGCTTTTGCCGCAGAAGTGAATTTAAAGTTGGGTGATACAAGTTACCTGATGATTGCTACAGACAGAAGAGGATTTGTGATCACTCAAAAGATATTCTACAGTTATCAGCTTCCTGTAAAAGAAAAAGAAGTTACCACCAATACGGTTGCGGTTCTTCGTATTGAACCACAGGGCGATTTATTATTGAAGCCCGGCGATCGTTTAAAGATCACCATCAAAACAATACCCGGCGCAACAGTTAAACTTGAAAATGGGTTTGAATTACCGGAGGTGCCGGTAAAAGATACGAACGGCATCAAAGGATTTTATAAAGGCGAGTATGTAGTAAAAGCAAAAGACGAATTGTTTGCTGAAACAAAAAAGAATTTAAAGTTGATCATTCATACAAAAGATGATCAAAAGATTGAAGCAACTACCAAAAGCACTTTCGCATTGATGCCACAACAACCATTGATCTTACAAACAAAAGGGAAACTGCCTTATTTATTGTTGGGCCTGGGTGAAGACAGATTGGGCGGAACAAAGATGGGTTATCTCGATTCGCTAATAAAACTGTATGCAGTAAGTAAAGTGGGCGATAAATATTGTGTGCAACTAAGCAAAAACCGGCAGGCCTATATTGAAGATTTGCATGTGAATGTTTTGCAGGACAGAAGTTTTGCTCCTGCTTCACTTACCAGCAGCATGCGTGTATGGGGTGATAGTGCATTTGATTATGTATCACTTATCCTGTATGATAAGCTTTCTTATCAATCCTTCCAGGAAATCAATCTATCAAAAATTACAGTTGATGTATTTGGGGCAACCTCCAACAGTAACTGGGTTACACAAATGAGCACCACAAAAGAAATCAAAAATGTGTATTACAACCAGGTAGAGGAAGATGTGTTTCGCATAACCATAGAGTTAAAGCATCCGCAACATTGGGGACATACCATTTATTATAATGGAAACAATCTGGTGATCCGTGTAAAGCGGCAACCGGAAAAATTAGCATTAAGTAATCTCGTAATTGGTCTTGATGCAGGACATGGCGGAACCAATAAAGGAGCATTTGGTATAACAGGCATCATGGAAAAAGATATGACATTGCTGATTGCAAAAGAATTGCAGCAGGCATTGGAAGCAGAAGGTGCAACGGTGATCATGACCCGTACAAAAGATACTACCTATGATAATCATGATCGCTTTTCATTCTTCAAAGAAAAAAATCCTGATCTGCTGCTGAGTATTCATTTAAACAGTGCTGCAGATCCTATTCGCATCAAAGGAGTAAGTACCTATTATAAATATATCGGCTATCGTCCGCTAACACAAACTATCTTATCACAAATGCTGGGCATGGGATTAAAGGAATTTGGAAACGTAGGCAACTTCAATTTTATCCTCAATGGGTTAACAGAATTTCCGAATGTTTTAGTAGAGACATTGTTCATCAGCCATCCCGAAGATGAAATGAATGTACTCAATGAAGCATATCGCAAACAAATGGCTGATAAAATAGTTCTCGGCATTAAAGACTGGCTGGAATTATGTAAAAAACAGTAAGTTCATTTCCTTTCATCCCTGTTTGTTTTGCCGCTTATTTACACAATCGGCTTTTATCATTTCCTTAAGAGTAACGGAAACCCTTTGCAGTATTGGATTTATTTATTTTTCCGGAGCTGTGTTACAGATGTTGCATCCGTTTATCATTCGTCAAAAGCCGTTAACATTCTTTTGTCCTGATTCACTATTGCCGGTAATACTGAAGAAATAGTTTTACTCCGGCAACTGATTTTCAAATAGGAAGATCAACAATCATTAAACCTTAAATATTTATTTATGAAAAAAATGTTCGGATTACTGGCTGCAGTCATCATCACTGCAAGCGTATGGGCAACCCCCTCTCCAATCGAAAACAAAAAAATTATTGCAACCTTCGAAAAAGAATTTGCCGGCGCCATGGATGTACAATGGTCATCCATTAAAGACGAAGTATACCTGGCTTCCTTCTTGTTGAATAACGACAAGATGAATGTCTGGTTTAATGAAGAGGGTGATGTGGTAGCTATTCAACGTAGTGTAAATAAAAGTCAGATGACATACCTGGCTGTGAAAACATTAATTACACTGTCAGAACAACAAGCTATTAATGGTATTGCAGAGGTCAATAAAGATGGCGACATGTATTACCTCGTAAACACAGAAAATGATAAATTTAAATATTTGTACAAACTTACTCCTGCAGGCAATTTAAGCAGGATGGATAAGAAGAAGAAGTAAACACCTATAGTTGTTGTTTTAGCAGGCCTCCCGATCAACCGGGAGGCCTTTGTTATGAAATGGGTCACTCCATAAACATCTCCTCTCCGAAACGCTTTAAATATTTACTTTTGCAGCCAATAATAAAACAGAACGAAAATGAGTAAAGGTCCGGTTTCACAATTTGTAGAACACCATTACCGTCACTTCAATGCTGCAGCTTTGGTTGATGCAGCTAAAGGATATGAAACACATTTGAATGAAGGTGGTAAAATGATGATCACACTGGCAGGTGCCATGAGTACAGCAGAGCTGGGATTGAGTTTGGCAGAAATGATCCGCCAGGATAAAGTGCAGATCATCAGTTGTACCGGTGCCAACCTGGAAGAAGATGTGATGAACCTTGTTGCACACAGTCATTACAAACGGGTACCCAACTATCGTGACCTTACTCCGCAGGACGAATGGGATTTACTGGAGCATCATTACAACCGTGTTACTGATACCTGTATTCCTGAAGAAGAAGCGTTCCGTCGTTTGCAAAAACACCTGGTGAAACAATGGAAAGAAGCTGAAGAAAAAGGCGAACGATATTTCCCGCATGAATTTTTATATAAAACTGTACTGAGTGGTGAACTGGAACAGTATTATGAAATTGATCCGAAGAACAGCTGGATTGTTGCAGCAGCAGAAAAAAATATTCCTATTGTTGTTCCCGGTTGGGAAGACAGTACAACAGGACCTTCGGAGCCTTGTTGATCGGTGCGATTGCCTATTTCGCCAAACGCTTCACGCAACCGGTTACTGATTTGAGCCGCGCCGCGCAACGTGTCGCGGCAGGCGAATTGGATTTCAGCGTACCAGTCGGCGGCGCGCAAGAAATCAGTACGCTGTCAAAAACTTTCAACGACATGCTCACCGGGTTGCGCCGCAACCGCGACCTCGAAGATCAACTGCAACGCGCCGAACGCTCCGCCGTCGTGGGCCGCCTGGCCTCTGGCATCGCGCACGAAATTCGCAATCCGCTGAATTTCATGAATCTCTCGATTGACCATCTGCAAGCGGCCTGCGCGCCTGAAGAAACGCGCAAGCACGGCGAGTTCAAACACATCACGACGACGATCAAAGAAGAAATCGCGCGCCTCAACAAACTGGTCACCGACTTCCTGAGTTACGGACGCCCCGCGCGCCTCAATCCCCGCGAACTCGACGCGCGCCTGTTGATTGAGGAATTGCGCAGCCTCGTCAAAGCCCAAGCCGACGCGCAAGGCGTTACGATCAACATCGCGGGTGCAACCACGGCAGCGTTCAAAGCTGACGCCGAACAAATCAAAACCTGCTTTTCAAACTTGATGATTAACGCCGTACAAGCCATGCCCGAAGGCGGTACGCTCACCGTGACGTTATCTGAAGCGAGTCAAGATGCGAGTGAGCCTTTGCGCATCACGTTCGCCGACAGCGGCACCGGCATTGCGCCTGAAAACCTCACGCAAATTTTCGAACCTTATTATTCGACCAAAGACACCGGCATCGGCCTCGGCCTGCCGCTCACCAAGAAAATTATCGAAGAGCATCAAGGCCAAATCACCGTCGAGAGCGAACCCGGACGCGGCACGATTTTTACGGTCACACTGCCTCGTCAAACCGCCTGAGCAGACTTATGAAATTCACATGCAGCGCAGTATTTTCAGCCAAATCACCCCGTTGACAGACCCCAGACCGTTTGGCATCATCCTGCCCGCTTCACTCGCGCCCGTAGCTCAGTTGGATAGAGCGTTTGGCTACGAACCAAAAGGTCGCACGTTCGAGTCGTGCCGGGCGCATCAATAAAATCAAACAGTTACGGGCATCGAAAGATGCCCGTAACTGTTTTACTTCCACAATTACTTCCACCATCAACAGCCTTGAGTGTGAATTTCCATTGCTTGAAGTTTTCTCGCTTGGAAAAGTTTTCTTCTATTGCCGGTCTATTTCCACTCCTTGAGGCAATAGCTTGGCAATAGATTTAGGACATTTTGTAAACCGCCCAGCGCCGTTCTCCCTCACGCCTCAATACTTTTCGATTTTTATGCAAGTCTGTGAGCAACCGTGATGCTTGTTTGAGGTTGATATTGAGCAAGAAGCGACATTCCCTGTTGTTAATGCTTTGAGCCAAAGCGCGCGGCCTGTTCGATGCGTTGGGGCTGGCCTTCGGACTGTTGCGCAACAAGTCTGAGTTTGCGCAAGATTACCTGACGCAAATTGACCGGATTGCGCGGCAACAGTTCAGCCACATTGACGGCGCAATGCGTGAAGGCCACCGGCTGGTTTCGGTTTATCGCGTCAGGGGGCGATTCGGCAGAGAGCGTCATCAGCTACCCAAAAGCTTAGCGCCGTCGAATGATGAAACACATTCTGCCCCGCAGGATGATTCGATGGCGCAGCTTGAACCGACCACACCGCCGCAACCAGTCGTGAGCAAACGCCAGAGCTATGAAGACAAACCGCCTTCGATCAAAGGCGTTGAATGGTCAAAGAATCGTTCAGGCGGTTGGGATTGCCGAACGTTTCGAGAATTATCGGATGGCACGATTGGCGAGAGGCAATACATCGGTTATTTGGGTAAGCGAAAGTGGGAAGAAATGCGCAATCTTTACAAGGGCGAATCTTTACGTGAGGTACTGATACAATGGGTAAACAACAAACAGGCCAAATGAGGGAAGGTAAAAGCAAAGCCTCTTAACGAAACTTAAAGAAATTGTAGCCCTTTGTGCGCTGTTAAAAACTAAATCAGAGCGGGATTCCTGCGCTTAG
>JANMOR010000198.1:0-6422 GCA_031369435.1 Chitinophagaceae bacterium | reverse complement strand
TTTCTTACCCGGCGAGCAGCAATTGCTCATTGCCAGTTCTGATGATAAGAACCCGAACTGGTATATCTATGATGTACAAAACGATTCTTTAGTTAATGGAAGATTGTTCTACAATAATATTGCAGCAGCGAAAGGGCAACCCGGTTCACCTGATGGATTGAAAGTTGATAAAAAGGGTAATGTATATGCTACAGGGCCTGGTGGTATCTGGATATTCAACAGTCAAGGCAAAGTGTTAGGTAAATTAAAACTGGAGCATCCAACATCGAATTGTGCTTTGAGTCCTGATGAAAAAACTTTATACATTAGCAATGATATGCAGGTGTTACGGTTTAAAATGAGAAAATAATAAAATGAAACTATACAAAACCACAGCAGGAGCAGTCATTGAAAGCGATCATCAATTTTATCTTACAAATGAAAGTTGGGAAAGCTTAGTGAATGATGATGCGCTGTTTCAAAAAAAGGAACAACTGATAAAAACTTCAACTGCTGAAACAAGTGATGCAGTAAAAGATGTGTCAGCTCCAATCGGCGACCAGCAAGAGCTTTGGGCTTGTGGTGTTACTTACTTAAGAAGTAAAGTTGGCCGGCAGGAAGAATCGAAAGGCAGTGGCGCTGCTGATTTCTATGCTAAAGTATATGAAGCTGAACGGCCAGAAGTATTTTTTAAATCAACACCTTATCGTATCGTCGGCAATCATGGTCTTGTACAAATAAGAAAAGATTCAACATGGGATGTACCTGAGCCTGAATTAACATTAGTTGTTACGTCTTCAGGAAAGATCATAGGCTATACCATTGGCAACGATATGAGCAGCCGGAGTATTGAAGGAGAAAACCCATTGTACCTGCCACAGGCAAAAACCTATGATGGCTGTGCAGCTCTTGGTCCCTGTATTTATGTAACCGATCAACCACTCAACAGCAATACAACCATTCAATTGAATATAAAGCGGAAACAACAAACTGTTTTTGAAGGAACCGTTGCCATCAGCCAGATCAAGCGCAAACTGGAAGAACTGGTTTCATTTGTTTACCGTGCATGTTCTTTTCCGCATGGTTGTTTGATCATGACAGGTACAGGCATTGTACCCGGCAATGAGTTCACACTGCAAAGTGGTGATGAAATACATATATCAATTGACAACATCGGCACTTTAATTAATACGGTGAAATAAACCATGACCTTTCTCATTATTTTATTTGCAATTGCTGTGCAGGTATTTCTTACGGTAAAAAAAATGAACCCTTTTTTATCCTTACTCATTGTTGCAATAACTGCAGGACTATTATTGGGAATGCCTCCAGGCCAATTAGTCAAATCAATTGAAAAAGGTGTTGGGAGTACCTTAGGTGGGTTGGCGCTTATTCTTTGCTTAGGAGCAGTCCTTGGAAAAATTTTGGAAATAAGTGGTGCTGCAGAAAAAATTGCTATCACTCTCATTAAAAAATTTGGCGAAAAAAATATTCAGTGGGCTGTCCTGCTCACCGGTTTTTTAATTGGCATTCCACTTTATTATAATGCAGGCTTTGTAATTCTTGTTCCGTTGGTTTTTATGCTGGCGAAAAAAACAGGATTACCATTATTATATATTGCCATTCCAATGGCAGCAGCATTGAGTACCACGCATTGTTTTTTACCACCACATCCGGGACCTGTGGTTTTAGTGAATGCATTTGCTGCAGATATGGGAACTGTGTTGATTTATGGAATAATCATTGCCATACCGGCGGTGATCGTTGCAGGCCCTTTGCTGGGGCGGGTATTAAAACGAATCACTTCATCAGACACAGAATTGTTTTCAACAACTGAAAAAGAATCGAAAGAATTACCTTCAGCACTACCAAGTTTCTTCATTGCATTGTTGCCGGTGTTATTGATCACAATGGCAGTGATTGCTCAAAATTTTTTATCCGATGGATTTCTAAAAACCATTCTCTTATTCATTGGCGATTCCACCATTGCTTTACTCATTGCCGTTTTACTGGCTTTGTATTTTTTCGGCATACGGAAAAATGTACCCATGGAAACATTAATGAAATGGCTGGGCGATGGTATATCAGGCATCGCCATGATCTTATTGATCATTACTGCAGGTGGTGTATTTAAACAAGTACTGATTGATAGCGGCACAGGCGCATATATTGCAACATTCAGCAGCAAATTGCAAATGCCTCCGTTAATCTTTGCATGGGTTGTTACGGCCTTATTGCGTGTAACAATCGGTTCTGCAACTGTTGCGGGTATCACAGCTGCAGGTATTGTTACGCCTTTAGTAACAAGTGGTGGAGCATCGCCTGAATTAATGGTGCTGGCTGTTGGAAGCGGCAGTGTATTTGGTTCGCATATCAATGATTCCGGATTCTGGATGTTCAAAGAATTTTTTAAACTATCACTCAAACAAACTTTTTTATCGTGGACGGTGATGGAAACACTTATCTCCTTTCTGGGATTAATAGGCGTGCTGCTTTTAAATTTATTTCTTTAAACACGAAAATTATTTTATGCATTAGCCATTGCCCGGTCCAAATGCACATAACCTCCATCTACATAAATCAACTGGCCGGTTGTATGACTTGATACCGGCGATAATAAGAAAACAACCATGCTGGCTATTTCTTCAGCAGTTGTAAAACGTTGTTCAAAAGGAATTTTTGACGTAATTTCTTTTAACTTCTCTTCGGGATTCGGCAAAGTTTTGATCCAGCTCTCATACAACGGCGTATAACATTCAGCTACTACTACTGCATTTACACGAATAGAATATTTAGCCAGCTCCACTGCCCACTCACGGGTTAATGCATTTCTTCCGCCATTGGATGCAGCATAGGCTGATGTATTACCCTGGCCGGTTTCAGCAGTTTTGGATGTGATATTGACAATGCTTCCCTTTGACTTTTTCAATTCAGGTAATGCATAATGTGCCATTAAATAATAATGCACCAAATTTTTATGCAGGCTATCCATGAAACGGTTATAGTTTCCATTTTCCAATCCTACGCCATCATTTACACCGGCATTGTTTACAAGTCCGTCGATACGGCCATATTTTTCAATGATAAGCGTTACAGCTTTTTCACATTCATCCGGTTTCGATAATTCTGCCTGTACTTGCCATGCTTTACCAACTGCTGCTTCAACAACTGCAACTTCTTTCTGGTTATCTGCTTCGCTTCGCCCAACAATAACAACCATTGCTCCTTCTTTGGCCAGTACTTCAACAATACCCTGCCCTATTCCTTTTGCCCCGCCGGTAACAATGATCACTTTATCCTGTAATTGAAGATTCATATGTTTTATTTATAAGTTATAAAAGTGCATAGCGTTTTTGCAGAATACTTTTTCCTGTTCTTCGTTTGAGTATGATGCGAAATATTCTTTTACCGTGTTAAGCCATTTGTTATACGACGATGCAACCAAACAAACCGGCCAGTCGCTGCCGAACAGGATGCGATCAATACCAAAACAATGAACAACTGTATCAAGGTATGGCTTGAGGTCATCTGCAATCCAATTCTTCCAGTTGGCTTCCGTAACCATACCACTCAATTTGCAATAGACATTTGGCTGTTGACTGATTTTATCAAGGTTGGTTTTCCATTCATCGATCTTAGCTTCTTTGATCAACGGTTTAGCCGCATGATCAATTACAAAAGGTTGCAGAGGGAATTGTTCCACCAATTGCAACGCTGCTTCCAAATGATGCGGAAAAACGAGCAGGTCGTATGTAAATCCAAACCTTTGCAGTTTACTGATTCCATTTAAAAAATCTTTCTGCAACATAAATGAAGGATCTTCCCCCTGCAACACATGCCTGAACCCTTTCAGTTTTTTATAGTTGCTGAAATATTGCAAACGCTCGTCTATCTTATCGCTTCTTAAATCAACCCAACCAACAACAGCACTGATAAACTCATTTTCATTCGCCAGCTGCAACAACCACTCTGTTTCTTTTTCTGTTTGATTTGCCTGTACGGCAATGCATGCATCAACATAATTGCTTTGTAATTCCGATGCCAGATCCTGTGGCAGAAAATCTTTTCTGATGACCTGCATATCATCTGTTATCCAGTCATGATCAACAGAATTGTATTTCCAGAAATGCTGATGTGTATCAATGATCTTCATCGTTGTTATTTGAGATCAAATATTTTTTTCATCAATATCCACTTCTCCCCATTTTGGGCAGAAGGCAATGCCTGCTGATAATTCCACATCAAGGCATCCCACTCCTGCACTTTTTCATTGGATGCATCTGTAATTGCTTTTGCTTCAAACGAAAATTGATCATTGGTTTCCATGATCATGAACAAACGGTTTTCAATTCGATAGATCTCCATGCTCACAATACCTGCTGTTTTAATGGAAGCCTCAATCTCAGGCCATACCTTTTCATGATACTGTTCATATTCAGCAATGAGTTTTGGATCGTTTATTAAATCAACAGTTAAGCAATATCGGGGCATGATTAATTTATTTAATGAGCTGCTGTTACTTTGACTGCTTCTTTTTTCAATTGTGTTAATCCATACCAACCAATTACCAGAAAGCAAAGTAATGGTACAATGTAAGCGATCTGGATATTGCCACCGTTTGCATCACTCAACTGTCCCATGATCAAAGGGAACAATGCTCCCCCAACAATTGACATTACAATAAACGAAGAAGCAATTTTACTTTCTTCACCCAAGCCATCAATACCCAAGGCAAAAATAGTTGGGAACATGATCGACATAAAGAAAGGTACTGTCATTAATGAATAAACAGCAACACTTCCTTTTGTCATGATTGAAACTGCAAGTAATATGATACTGACAACAGCATATGTAGTCAATAGCCCGGCAGGTTTAAAATAACGCATTAAGAATGTACCTACAAATCGACCAGCCATAAAGCCAACCATTGCTATTGAACCCCATACATAAGCCGCATCTTTTTCCGACATATCCATTGTATATTTAGAAAAGCGAATAAAGAAACTTCCCACTCCAACCTGTGCGCCTACGTAAAAAAATTGTGCAAGAACTGCCCAACGGAAATGTTTAAACCGAAATACACGGAAGGAAAATTCAGATTTACCATCTTCCACATGCGATTCTTTTATTTCCGGCAACTTAACAATAGCAAACAGGAGAAGAATGAGCAATACAATACCCCCAATTATCATGTATGGGATTTTAATAGAACCTGCTTCAAAGTTTAAATAGGTTTGCAATTGATCAGTCGACATTAGATCAAATTCAGACTGACTATGTTCAATACCTGAAAGAATAAATTTCCCTCCGATCAATGGTGCAATAAACGCACCAACACCATTAAAAGATTGGGCAAGATTCAATCGCTTAGCGGCTCCTTCAGCATCACCTAGTTTGGTGATGTAAGGGTTGGCAATTGTTTCAAGAAAAGTTGCACCTGCTGCCATCACAAACAAGGCCGCCAGAAAAAAGCTATAGCTACGGGCGGATGCTGATGGAATAAATAAAAATGCACCAATGCAATACAAGGCCAGGCCTACTATAATCCCTTTTTTATAACCATAACGGTGCATGAACCATCCTGCAGGAAGTGCAACTAAAAAATAGCCGAGATAAACAGATGAATCAATCAACGCACTCTCAGTATCAGTGAGCTCACAAGCTTTTTTCAAATGTGGAATTAAAATGGGATTAATGTTGTGCAAAAAAGCCCAGAGAAAAAAGAGACTGGTTACCATCATAAAAGCAACCAGGTAATTTTGTTTTGAATTCATATGCAAGTGGTCGTTATACTAATTGTGCGTTGAAAGCAGATTTATTTTTTAAAAGCAATCATTGTTTGTTTTGATTCCCCCAATCCATCAATTCCCAGTTCAACAATATCGCCGGGCTTGAGATATACCTGTGGGTTCATACCCAATCCCACACCTGCCGGTGTTCCAGTGGAAATGATATCGCCTGGAAGCAAGGTCATAAACCTGCTTACATATGAAATGAGATGAGGTATATTGAAAATTAAATTAGCGGTTGAACCATCCTGCATCAGTTCACCATTCAGCTTTAACCATAAACGGAGATTGTGCACATCAGCCACTTCATCTTTTGTTACAAGCCATGGTCCAAAGGGAGCAAACGTATCACATCCTTTTCCTTTATCCCATGTACCGGAACGTTCTAACTGAAACTCCCGTTCACTGATATCATTATGCAAACAATATCCTGCTACATAATCCATCGCATCTGCTTCTTCTACATAAGAAGCTTTTTTACAAATGACAACAGCCAGTTCTACTTCCCAATCTGTTTTTACAGAATCCCGTGGAATCATAACTGCATCGTTTGGACCAATAATAGCAGTTGTTGATTTTAAAAAAATAACGGGCTCTGCCGGTGCTGTTGCTCCTGTTTCTTTTGCATGATCACTATAGTTCAAACCAATACAA
>JANMOR010000188.1:0-3984 GCA_031369435.1 Chitinophagaceae bacterium | reverse complement strand
ACAGGAGCAGGAACAGGTTGCGGCAGTTGCCGGCCCGAAGTAAAAACCATTCTTGAAAACTATTTGTCAGAAAATATAAAAGAAAAAGTGTTGATGGAAAAATAATGAAACCCCGACGGCGGCTCATAGCCCCGTTGGCGGTTGATTGAAAAAATAAAATACGAGGATGAAAAACAGTTCAACCATAAAGATCAATTTCCGTGGCGGTATCATATCACCAGGCGATCTGTATAATATATTGGTGGCTGCAACCAAAGCAGGTATCCGCTATGTGAGCTTTGGCTTGCGTCAGCAATTGTTAATTACTGTAAGTGATGAAAGCAGGGCGATGCTGCTGGCAGAATTGGATGAAATTGATATGAACTATGAAACCGGTAACGAACAATTCCCCAATATTGTGAGTTCATATCCGGCTGAAGAGATCTTCATCAACAATACATGGTTAAGTGAAGGTGTGTACAAAGATATTTTTGATGGAATTGATTACCAGCCACAATTAAAAATCAACGTATCAGACAGTAACCAGAGTTTTACACCCATGCTTACAGGAAATATTAACTGGGTGGCGTCGAATGAAG
Source organism: Chitinophagaceae bacterium (assembly GCA_031369435.1). Taxonomy (GTDB): domain Bacteria; phylum Bacteroidota; class Bacteroidia; order Chitinophagales; family Chitinophagaceae; genus Lacibacter. The sequence continues at coordinate 3,406 of JANMOR010000188.1, read as the reverse complement.
CATTGCATTTCTGGCATCTCTTTGTCCGTTTTCCAAAAACCAATACAATTTATGAATGGACCGAAATGGTATATACCAATGATGTTGCCAGAATTTCAAAAGAAATAGAGCAGATCATTTTAGATAACAGACGGATCTTTTTTGACAATCCTTCTGCAAAAGGTGAATCATTAATGAAGCTGGTACATACCGATCGGTACATTACAAAGACAGCTGCAACACAGGTACAATTGCCATCTTTCAATCTTCCGTATTACGAAGGGTTGAACCGTTATAACAATGGCAAATCGTGGATGGGTGTGTACCGCAGGGATGAATTGTTCAATGTTGGTTTTTTGAAAGAGCTGTGCAGGCTTTGTCTGGAAACCAAGATCGGTCAGTTGTGTTCTACTCCGTGGAAGAGTATTATTGTAAAAGGCATTGATGAAAAAAACAGGTTGCAATGGAGCCGGCTGCTGGATAAATATCAGCTCAACATGCGGCATGCAGCCAATGAATTGAATTTCCAGGTAGAGGATAATTGCAGCGAAGGGTTGCAGCTGAAAAATTTCCTCGTTAAAAAACTCAACGATGAGGATACAAGAACTTTTGGTTTATGCATCGGTGTAAAAACAAGAAATAAAAGTGAAGTATTCAGCAGCATTTTGGTGAAACGTAAACCACTACTAAAACTATTTGGCGGTGGATTTTTTCATGTGTATGATATTCTTTGTGCAGAAGATTTTAATCCCAATAAACGAACCGGGTTTGTATTCAGCAGTAATAATCCCAAATTTTTATTAGCAGAACAGTTGCATCGCTCCATCCTTGCATTTTACCGGAACCGTGCCGGCCAGACTGAGGCAGCTGAAAAAATGATCCCGGTTAAAAAGGAAGCAGAAATAAAATCAGTTGCAGCATACGTTCATCAATGCAGGCACTGCCTGACTGTATATGATGAAACAGTTGGTGATCCTGAAAAGAATATCAGTGCAGGTGTAAAGTTTGAATCATTGCCTGCTGCATATACATGCCCGTTATGTGATGCAGAGAAAGAAGCGTTTATAAAAATTGAAACATCAGTACTGGGGTTACAACCCGTTTAATTCGGCATGTGCATTAAAGTTGCGGAATTGTTTTTTCAGTTCTTCAGGAAGTGTAATTGAAAAAACAGGAAGATGATCAAGCATAAACTTCATGCTCTGTTTCGTTAAAGTGCCGTTTTGTAACATTCCGAATATGGTTGACAATCCTTTTGCAGTATAGATGGCACACAAAGGCTCAGGTTCATGATCGTTCATAAATACAAATGCATCATGATCGGGGTTTTGTTCGTAGTGTAAATAAAGTTCTTTGAGTAAAGTAGGTTCCATCAATGGCATATCACAAGCAAACACAAAAAGATCTTCAGCAGGATTTTGCAGATGACTGCTCAACACACCTAGCAATGGCCCATGCAGTTGAAGGGAAGCAGCATCAACAATCAAATCGTCTGCTGCAAATACTTCTGCATAATCATTATGTTGCTGCCAGTTAACAGAGAGCTTTACGGGAATATTCAAAACGCTGAGTTTATCAATAGCTGTTTGCGCCCAGGTTTTTGCTTCCAGTTTCAACAAACCTTTATCGCTGCCCATCCGGGAGCTTTGTCCGCCACATAAAATAATTCCGGTCATAAAATCTAAAGTGAACTTTGATGATGTGGTTTTGTATCAGCATGCCCTAGACTTTTACCCGGGCTCACATGATCTCTTACTAACTGTTTCAATTCTTTGATCTCGGGAAAGCCACCATAAGTTTTACGGTTGAAAATTTCCTTGCCATCAATGGAGATATGAAAGTCGCCGCTTACCTCACTGGGCAGAAGCGTTACACCTTTTAATTCATCTTCGAATGTAGTGAGCAATTCCTGCGCCATGTAGGCAGATCTTAAAAGCCAATGACATTTAGGACAATATTCAATGGTAATTAAAGGTTTCATGTGCAAATTTTTAATTGTTTTTTAGCCACATGTTATTCGCCATAAAATTTTCATCGCAGGTTATTATGATAACTCAAAAATTTTATGGCTCATTTCATGTTGTGTAGTTGATTGTTAGAGGGTTAAGAACTCTATAAAATTACTGCTATTTTTTTCGGCTAAAAATTATTCTTTGTCTGAACCAGAAAACGGATAGTGGTTACCAAATCATGTAATTTTAAACATGCTTTCGATCAGTCATTTATATGTTTATCCCATTAAGTCATTAGGTGGAATTGAACTTGCAAGAGCCCGTTTAACTGACCGTGGTATTGAACACGACCGTAGATGGATGCTGGTGAATGAAGACAACAGGTTTTTAACGCAGAGGGAGTTTCCAAAGATGGCTTTGCTGCGTACAGCCATTCATGGCAATGAATTAACCGTTTATGAAAAGGGAAATGAAGTGGATAAGATCAATCTTAATTTGTATCCGACAGGGAATGAGTTAATCAATGTACAGGTGTGGGTTGATACATGTGAAGCTATACAGATGAGTGATGAAGTGAATCAATGGTTTTCTCAAAAGTTGAATCAGGTTTGCAAAATGGTCTATATGCCCGATGTAAGCAAACGGGGAGTAGATGATGGTTATGCATTGCAGGATGATTTGACCGGTTTCTCAGATGGTTTTCCTGTGTTGATGATTGGCGAGGCATCATTAGATGATCTCAACAGCAAACTGGAAAAACAGTTGCCGATGAATCGCTTCCGGCCGAATATCGTTTTCACAGGTGGCAAGCCCTTTGAAGAAGACAGCATGAAACATTTTCAAATCAATGGAATTGATTTTTATGCAGTGAAACCTTGTGCAAGATGTGTGGTAACAACAACTGACCAAGAAACAGGTATCACTTCAAAAGAACCATTGAAAACATTGGCATCCTATCGAACAGGAAATAACAAAGTTTATTTCGGACAGAATATTTTATATAAACAGCAAGGAACAATTACAGTAGGAGATGAGTTAAAAGTTGTGCAGGTAAAAGAAGCATTGCAATTACAGTAACCTAACGAACGTCATTGCGAGTCAAAGACTCCGGCCAAAGCGTCGGAGGAACGAAGCAATCTAACTAACAGTGCAATCCATAGATTGCTTCGCCAAACAACGGGCTCGGATTAAAACAAAGAACAAATGTTGATCGACCAATATAATCGTGTACATAATTATTTACGGATATCGTTAACCGATAACTGTAACCTGCGTTGTTTTTATTGCATGCCGGAGGAAGATTATGAATTTACGAAGCAAGCAAACCTGATGCAGGCAGATGAAATTGAATCGCTGGCAAAAACATTTGTTCAACTCGGTGTAAACAAAATTCGCTTAACAGGTGGTGAGCCATTGGTACGTAAAGATGCAGCCGATATTATTCTTCGCTTATCAAAATTGCCAGTTAAACTTAC
>JANMOR010000139.1:0-2379 GCA_031369435.1 Chitinophagaceae bacterium | reverse complement strand
TCCATTACATGTTTTGGGTAATTGTTCAATTTTCATCTTTACAACCTTACAATTCTTTTCTATCTCCAAAGTATAAAAGTTTGCATAGATTAGAATTATTGAGACAACAAATAATATTATAGCTGAAAAAAATAAAAATCTCATATCCAATTAAGCATAAATAAATCTTATTCAACATTCAATGCTCTCTTATACAACTGTATCGCATTTTCATATCCTAAATACAACGCATCGCAAACTAATGCATGACCAATACTCACTTCTTCAATCCATGGAATGGTTTTAATTAAGTAGCTGAGATTTTGCAGATCAAGGTCATGACCTGCATTCAATCCCAAACCAAAAGCTCTTGTACGCATGGCTGCAACAAGATAGGCTTGGATGGAATCTCTCGGATCTGTGAGATAACGTTTGGCATAACCTTCAGTATATAACTCTACCCGATCAGTTCCTGTTTCAGCTGCGCCTTCAATCATCCGAACTTCGGGATCAATAAAAATAGATGTGCGGATGCCCGACTCTTTAAACAAGGCAACCATATCAATCAGGTATTTCTTGTTTTGAATAGTATCCCAGCCATGATCACTGGTTAACTGACCCAGCGTATCAGGTACCAGTGTTACCTGTGTTGGTTTTACTTCCAGCACTAAATCAACAAATGATTGATCACGGCAATTGCCTTCTACATTAAATTCTGTTGTAATGATATTTTTTATTGCACGCACATCATCATAGCGGATATGGCGTTCATCTGGTCGTGGGTGAACAGTAACACCATCAGCGCCGAAAAGCTGTGCGTCAATGGCAGCCTGCAATACATTGGGCCGGTTACCTCCACGGCTGTTTCGGAGGATTGCAAATTTGTTGATGTTAACAGAAAGCTTGGTCATGTTTCAAAGTTAAGGAGAAAGATGAGAGATGGTTACAGGTTACCAGTTTCTTGTTACAGGTGTTGACATTACCAGCAACTTGTAACCTGTAACCAGCAACACTGTCTTAGATAAATCCTCTGCAATTTTTTGCACCACATTTACAAGGCAGTTTGCCATTATGATGTGTTTCACCATAATCACAGGTAAGCTCCTCCCCTTTCTTAATGGAACGCTTTGAATAAAATTCCACTTTCTGATAAGCACGGCGCATATAAGTATTGGGATCGCATGAATGATTGATATAAGATAAGGCGTTGCGGTTCACACTTGCATCCAATGCAATGGGGTCGTTATCAAATTCCACCATCAGTAAGGCCGCACCATTCTGTTGTTTCACTCTTCGTTGTGCTTCACGATAACTGATAATTTCACCAGCCATATTGCCCAGTTTCTTTTTTGCAGGAATTGTTTTTAATGCAAATGCACCTTTACCTGCTACTTTACTTTGTTTTACTTCTATTGGAAAATTCATGTTCAGTTCTTTTGGCTACTAAGGCACTAAGCTGCAAAGATGCAATTAAAACAGTTACAGGTTACAAGTTACGGGTTACAGGTATTTATAATTCTTCCTATCAGTCTTTCATTAAACAGCTCAGGCTTACCCGTAATACATAACCCTTAACCTGTAACCAGCAACCTGAAACTTGCAACCATTCTCCGCCTACCTTTGCATTCTATGCCTTACAGCTCACTGGAAGAATGTTTATTGGATCTTGAAAGAAATGGTCATCTTGTTCGCATCAAAGAAGAAGTTGATCCCTATCTGGAAATGGCGGCTATTCATCTCCGTGTGTATGAAGTAAAAGGCCCTGCCCTGCTGTTTGAACATGTAAAAGGATCAAAGTTTCGTGCCGCTTCTAATATTTTCGGTACACTTGACCGCAGCAAATTTATTTTCCGTGACACTTTTCAACTGGTACAAAAATTAATTGAACTCAAAGGCGATCCCATCAAAGCCATTAAACATCCGTTTCAAAATCTTTCAACGGGCTTAGCCGGATTAAAAGCATTGCCAAAAAAGAAATCTTCTTTTTCGTTTGATGAAATACAAATCAGCGATCTGCCGCTTATTCAACACTGGCCCATGGATGGCGGTGCTTTTGTTACTTTGCCGCAGGTATATACCGAAGATGCAGATAAACCCGGCATCATGCAATCGAACCTGGGCATGTATCGTATTCAGTTAACCGGTAATGACTACGAACTCAATAAAGAAATTGGTTTGCATTATCAACTGCATCGTGGTATCGGCATTCATCAAACAAAAGCTAACGCCAAGGGTCAACCGCTGAAACTAAGTTGTTTTGTTGGTGGCCCTCCTTCACATACACTCAGTGCAGTAATGCCGTTGCCAGAAGGCATCAGTGAAATGACTTTTGCCGGAGTGTTGGGTGGACGAAGATTCCGTTATGCTTACGATGAATCAGGCAATGCCATCAGCACCGAT
>JANMOR010000132.1:0-7028 GCA_031369435.1 Chitinophagaceae bacterium | reverse complement strand
CAGGCTTACTGTTCTTCTATGAGATTAATAAGAAAATGGAAACACAGATTGAAAGCGATTTAAAACAACGACGTTCATAAATTTTAAAAATACGTCCGACGAGGGCGTCTGACGATTACAACTCCGTCAGACGCCCCGTCGGACGGGAATAAATCTTTTTTATGCCAGAAGACAGCATTTCACATATCGACTTTGATGAATTAAACAGAAAAGCGATTTCGCAACCGTTGGTAAAACATATTTACACAGCCGATCCATCGGCACATGTGTTCAATGGGAAAATTTATATCTACCCATCGCATGATGTGGATGCAGGCGATGCATTCGATGATTTGGGAAGTCATTTTGCAATGGAAGATTATCATATTCTTTCATTGGATCATCCAACTGCAGAAACAATCGATCATGGTATGGCCTTACATGTTAACGAAGTGCCTTGGGCCGCAAAACAAATGTGGGCGCCCGATGCTGCAGAAAAAGATGGCAAGTATTATTTATTCTTTCCTGCTAAAGCACACGATGGAATTTTCAGAATTGCTGCGGCAATGAGTGATTCACCTGTTGGCCCTTTTACTCCTCAACCCGAAGCAATTAAAAATAGTTTTTCGATTGACCCTGCAGTGTTCAAAGATGACGACGGCAGTTATTATATGTACTTCGGTGGTATCTGGGGCGGACAATTACAACGTTGGAGAACAGGCAGCTTTAATAGTGCACAACCCGAAAGTCCTGTTGCATTTTTGCCTGAAGATAATGAACCGGCATTATGTCCAAAGATTGCAAAGCTCACTGATGATTTATTAGAGTTTGCTGAAGAAGTAAAAGATGTATTGATCACAGATGAAAACGGTCAACCACTTTTACAAGGCGATCATGACAAAAGATTTTTTGAAGCAAGCTGGATGCATAAGTACAAGGGTAACTATTATTTCTCTTATTCAACAGGCGATACGCATTATATCTGTTATGCAATTGGCGATAATCCTTACGGGCCTTTTAAATATGCAGGCAGGATTTTAGAACCCGTTGTAGGATGGACATCGCATCACTCTATTTGCGCATTTGAAGACAAATGGTATTTATTTTACCACGACAGTAGTTTGAGTAAAGGCGTAACGCATTTGCGTAGTGTAAAAGTAACGGAGCTGATTCATGATGAACATGGTTTTATCAAAACCATCAAAGCTTACAAGGATTAAAACTTAAACCGGAAATGAAAAAATTTCTATCTATTGTACTGTTGAGCATTACATACTCGATTGTAAATGCACAATCGTTTCAAAACCCCATACTGGCCGGTTATTACCCCGACCCGAGTATTTGTCGTGCTGGTGATGATTACTATATCGTTAACTCCTCGTTTGCTTATTATCCCGGTCTTCCGTTGTTTCATAGTAAAGATCTGCTCAACTGGAAACAGATCGGTTATGCCATGAACAGACCCGAACAGCTAAACCTTGATGGTGCCGGAGTTTCAAGAGGTTTGTTTGCACCTGCTATCAGTTATCACAACGGAACATTTTATATTGTTTGTACAGAAGTAACTAAGCTCGGCAATTTTGTTATCACAGCAAAAGATCCAAAAGGTCCGTGGAGTAATCCTGTGCGTTTGCCGCAGGTGAATGGTATAGATCCTTCTTTGTTTTTTGATGATAATGGAAAAGCATATGTTTTATTCAACAGCATTCCTCCGAACAATATTTCTTTGCATGATGGTCACCGTACCATCCGCATGTTTGAATTTGATGCGGTAAATCTGAAAGTTGTTGGTGAAGAAAAATTACTCATCAATGGTGGTACAGATATGGCAAAGAAACCGGTATGGATCGAAGGGCCGCATATCATTAAAAAAGATGGATGGTATTATTTGATCTGTGCCGAAGGAGGTACAGGTTATAATCATTCCGAAGTTGTGTTCAGAAGCAAATCACCTGAAGGCCCTTTTATTTCGTATGAAAAAAATCCAATCCTCACACAACGTCAACTTGATCCCAATAGAAAAAATGCAATCACCACTGCCGGTCATGCAGATTTTGTGGAAGGAAAAGATGGCAAATGGTGGGGTGTATTCTTAGCCTGTCGTCCTTACGAAGGTGATTATTACAATACAGGCAGAGAAACATTTATGGCACCTGTTGTTTGGAAAAATGGCTGGCCGGTATTTGAATTAGGTGGCGATGAAATAAAATACTCCTACCCGATCAATGCCGTTGCAGACCCCAAAAGAGAACAATTCAATGGCAATTATTTATTTCGTGATGAGTTCAACAGCAATCAACTGAATATCCGTTACCGGTTTTTACGTACTGTTCGAAATGAATGGTATAATCTCACCGATAAACCAGGCGCTTTAACATTGAAGCTCCTTCCTGAAACCTGCGCAGGCACAAACAATCCGGCGTTTGTTGGTTTTCATCAACCACATATTAAGGGTTATACTGCTGCTTCTTTAAAATTTGCGCCGAAAGCAAAAAATGAAAAAGCGGGGCTACTTTTATTTCAAAATGAAAAAACATATTACTACCTATGTAAATCGGTAAGAAATGGCAAAGCTGTTGTGGAGTTATACAAGGGTGCCGAGTTGGTTGCCAGTAAAATGCTGAAAGGAAAGCTTGATAAAGAAGTTTTTTTAAAGATTGAATCAAAAACAAATCAGTATGCATTCTATTATGCAACTGAAAAAAATAAGTGGCAACTTTTAGAAGGCAATGCAGATGCAAAGTATATGAGTACAAAATCTGCCGGAGGATTTGTAGGTGCCATTTATGGTATGTATACCACTTCAAATGGTATAGCATCTGAAAACAGTGCTGCTTACAATTGGTTTGAAATTAAAAACGATGACGATATTTATAAATAACCCTTTTTACAGCATATGAAAAAGATGATGGCCATTGCTTTGTTGTTTGTCATTACAAATACAACTGCACAGGAGTACAAATCATTCCCCATGTGGAATCCCAACTTATCTGTTGAACAACGGGTGAACGATGTGGTAGGCCGTTTAACACTGGAAGAAAAAGTAGCGCAAATGCTCAATGCAACACCTGCTGTTGAACGCCTGGGTATTCCTGGTTATGATTGGTGGAACGAAGTTTTGCATGGTGTGGGAAGAACACCCTTTCGTACAACCGTATTTCCTCAGGCAATCGGCATGGCTGCAACATGGGATACCAATTCCTTATATCGCATGGCCGATTATTCTGCATTGGAAGGAAGAGCCATTCATAACAAAGCCATTGAACAGGGTCGTACAAAAGATCGCTATGTTGGTCTTACTTACTGGACACCGAACATCAACATTTTCCGTGATCCCCGTTGGGGCCGTGGACAGGAAACTTATGGTGAAGATCCTTTTCTAACGGCCATGCTTGGGCGAGCTTTTGTCCGTGGATTGCAGGGTGAAGATCCCAAGTATTTAAAAGCGGCTGCATGTGCCAAACATTTTGCAGTGCATAGTGGCCCCGAACCATCCCGCCACTCAGATAATTTCAATCCAACAGCTTATGATTTATGGGATACCTACTTACCTGCCTTTAAAGAATTAATTGTTGATGCAAATGTGGCTGGTGTTATGTGTGCTTACAATGCTGTGAATACACAACCATGCTGTGGCAATGATTTGTTGATGAATGATATTCTGCGCAAGCAGTGGAAGTTCAATGGATATGTAACAAGCGATTGCTGGGCCATTGATGATTTCTTCCGTTATCATAAAACACATAAAGATTCAACTACAGCAGCGATAGATGCCGTAATGCATGGAACAGATGTAGAATGCGGACAAACAGTTTATAAAACATTGGTAGATGCTGTGAAAAGTGGATTGATGAAAGAAGAGCAACTGGATATTTCATTGAAACGTTTGTTTACCATTCGTTACCGTTTGGGTATGTTCGATCCTGTATCGATGGTGAAGTATGCACAAACACCTGCTTCTGTTTTAGAGAGCCCGCAACATAAAGCACATGCATTGAAAATGGCACAACAGTCAATCGTGTTGTTACGTAACGAAAACAAAACATTGCCATTGAGTAAGAAGATCAAAAAGATTGCCGTGATTGGACCTAACGCCAATAACAATATTTCTGTGTTGGGAAATTACAATGGTATTCCCAGTCGCATTGTAACCCTATTGGATGGTATTAAAGAAAAACTCGGCAAAGATGTGGAAGTGATCTATGAGAAGGCCATCAACTTTACCAATGATACAATCCTTAACTATACAGAGATGAATGACAGGTACAGCTGGGATGGAAATCAGGGCTTCAAAGTTGAATACTATAATAACAGGGAATTAAAAGGCAGTCCGGTTATTACAAAAAACGAAAATGAAATTGAGCATTCATGGCAACGTGGTGATTTGTTGGGTGAGAATTTGACTGCAACTAATTTCTCAGCCCGCTACACAACCAACTTTACTGCAACAGAAAACGGCAGTACGATGTTTGAAGTAGAAGCCAATGACGGCTACCGTTTATTGATCAATGGCAAAGAAGTGTTGAATGCATGGTTAAGAAACCGCTGGGGAGCTAAAACTTATAAACTGGAAACTAAAAAAAATGCAGTATATAAAATAGAGCTTGAATACTGGCAGGGCGATGATGATGCCAATGTTGCCTTACGTACTGGAAACTTTAGGCGTACAAATTTTAATGATCTTGCAAACAGGTTAAGCAATGCCGATGTAATTGTTTTTGCCGGTGGAATTTCACCGCAGTTAGAAGGAGAAGAAATGCCTGTTAGTGTTCCCGGCTTTAACGGTGGCGACCGCACCAGTATTTTATTACCTGCTGTACAAACTGAATTAATGAAGACATTAAAAGCTACCGGCAAACCTGTTGTATTTGTGATGATGACCGGCAGTGCTATTGCCACTCCCTGGGAAAGTGAAAACATTCCTGCTATCGTTAATGCGTGGTATGGAGGACAAAGTGCAGGTACAGCAATTGCAGATGTATTGTTTGGCGATTATAATCCTGCAGGTCGTTTGCCTGTTACATTTTACAAGAGCGATAGCGATCTTCCAGGGTTCAGCGATTATTCAATGGATGGACGAACCTATCGTTATTTCAGAGGGGAGGCGTTGTATCCTTTTGGGTATGGTTTGAGTTATTCAACTTTTAACTACAGCGGGTTGCTTTTACCAAAAACCACTGCAGCAAATAAACCTGTTACAGTAATCGTAACGGTGAAAAATACAGGAAAACGTGATGGTGAAGAAGTGGTGCAGTTATATATAACGCATCAATACATCAAAGGAAAAACACCTGTACGTGCATTGAAAGGTTTTAAACGCATTGCGTTGAAAGCAGGCGAAAGCAAAACCCTTTCGTTCACACTTACACCCGAAGAATTATCCTTAGTGCATGAAGATGATGGAAAAATGTTTCAACCAAAAGGAAAAGTAATCATCAGCATTGGTGGTGGACAACCGGGCGTCAAGAATAAAACAACAAACAATGTGTTAACCTCGCAGCTACTTATTCAATAACATTCATCAATAAGCATTATGAACAATAGTAAAACAGGCAGAAGAAAATTTTTGCAAGACGCAACAAAAGCTTCAGGATTAATGCTGTTTGCTCCATTGGCCGGCAAGTTTAAACATATCCAATCTTCAAAAAAGAAAAATGAACTGTTTATTGCACCGGGCAAAATAAAATTTGCAGTCATCAATATCAATCATCCCCATATTTATGGAATGACGGATGCAATAAAAAGAGGTGGTGGAGAATTAGTGGCTGTATATGCAAAGGAAGCTGATTTAGTTGCTGCTTTTACCAAAGCATATCCTGAAGCGAAACTGGCAACAAATGAAAACGAAATATTAGAAAACCCGTCAATTCATTTGGTGTTAAGCTCAGGCATTCCGGATGAACGGGCTCCTCTTGGTATTCGTGTAATGCAGCATGGTAAAGATTACTTAACCGACAAACCTGGTATTATTACTTTACAACAATTGGCTCATGTAAAGAAAGTGCAGAAAGAAACAAAGCGTATCTACTCCATCATGTACAGTGAAAGGCTTGAGAATAAAGGCACAGAAAAAGCCAGCCAATTGGTAAAAGCAGGTGCAATAGGTAACGTAATTCAAACAATAAATTTAGCTCCGCATAGGATCAGCAACAAGTATGGTACTTCGGGATTAGCTGTAAGACCAGATTGGTTTTGGGATAAAAAACGTTATGGTGGAATTTTAACTGACATTGGCTCACATCAATTTGATCAGTACTTACATTTTACGAATACAACCGAAGCAACTGTACTGATGTCGCAGGTAGGTAATGTACATTTTCCTGAAGCTCCATTGTTCGAAGATTTTGGAGACGTGATGTTAAGTGGAAATGGTGGCGTTGGTTATATAAGAGTAGATTGGTTTACACCCAATGGACTTGATAGCTGGGGTGATGGAAGATTAACAATACTTGGTACTGACGGGTATATTGAAGTAAGAAAAAACATCGACGTTCTCTCTGGCAATAAAGGCGGCAACCATTTATACCTGGTAAACCAAAAAGAAATGCTTCATATGGATTGCAATAATGAAGCACTTCCGTTTGGGCCATTATTTGTTGATGATGTATTGAACCGGACTGAAACTGCCATGAAACAGGCGCATTGTTTTTTGGCAACAGAACTTGCTTTAATAGCACAGAAAAAAGCAAGGATTCTGAATTTGAAAAAATAATTTCCTGCACATACCATTTAAATGGTAAACTAAATAGATTGCTATGCAAAATGAAAAAAAAACAGGTATCGGAAGAAGAAAATTTCTAAAAGATACCATTAAAACAGCAGCAAGTACTGCCCTTGCGCTGCATTTTCCAGCCATTGTGCCTGCCAGTGTATTTGGGAAAAATGCACCAAGTAATCGTATAAACGTTGCTGCCATTGGTACCGGGCGCATCTCCCGTGGTCATGATATACCCGGTGTTTGGAAACATGACTATGCACAGATCATGGCTGTTTGTGATCTTGATTTAAAGAGAGCAACAGAAGGCAAGCAATTAGTAAATGAGTATTAC